>CANPWV010000063.1 GCA_947585105.1 uncultured Clostridia bacterium | reverse complement strand
TTATTTTACTATATTTTTATAAAAAAGAAAAGACTATTGACAAAAATTTTTTAATAACTTTGTCAACAGTCTGAAAACAGTTAGAAAAAATTCTAACTGTTTTTTGTTTTACATCATCATTACTGAGACAGCTCTTCTATAGCCTTGACCTTCAGCTCTAGCAGAAGCCACTTCATCTTTATTACAATAACTACAAATATCGCAATCTATTATATTTTCAGGTTTTAATCCCAAAGTTTCTAATAAAATTCTATTTATCAAAACTGTATCAATATTATATTTTTGTTTATTATCAAAAACTCTTCCCTTTTTAATAAATTCGTTTGTTCTACTTGTAAATTTAAAAATCTCTCTTCCAAGCTCCATAACATCTTCATCTACTTCAAAATGGTCAACTCTAATACTTGGATTTATAAAGCAATAAATATCTTCAGGTTTAGAACCATAATTATTAATCATTTTAACTACAGTTTTTTCAGAAATCTTTTTATATGTTCCTCTCCAACCAGAATGAACATTTGCAATTACTTTTTTCACAGGATCATAAAAATTAAGTAGTATACAATCAGCGTTTTTTGTAGCTAGAGCCAATCCTTTCCTATCTGTGATTAATCCATCTGTAAAATTAAGACTTTCATAATTTACTCTCTCATCCACACACTTTACACAATCTGTATGTGTTTGCTTTGGAATCAAAATCTTTTCTCTTGGAATCTTCAAAATTTGAGCAACAGTATTATAACTTTTGTTTTCCAAATTTCCCCCTGTAGCAAAATCTATTCCATCACTTTTTAATGTGTATAAATGATTTACGCCAAGCTCTAATAATTTTCGAAATTGAATATATCTTAATCCATATTCTTCTTTTACAATTATTTTTTCATTACTTTCTATCATATTTTCTCCTTTCGGAACAATTCAATTATTTTACAAAAATTCTTGGAACTCTATTTGAAATTGTACACAAAATTTCATAATTAATTGTTTCACATTCTTTCGCTACTTCTTCTAACGTAATATTTTCATTGTCCCAAATATAAATATCATCTCCAACATTTACATCATCAATATCTGTAACATCGACCATAAAAGAATCCATACATATTTTTCCTATAATTTTAGCCTTCTTTCCTTTTATTACAATTTCTCCTTTATTTGAAAGAGCTCTTCTTAATCCGTCAGCATAACCAATTGGAATTGTAGCAACTTTTGTCTCTTTTGTTGTTACAAAACTTCTATTATAACCTATACTTGTTCCTTCTTTTACAGTTTTTAAAAATGTAATTTTTGACTTTAATTTTGTAGTAGGACTTAATTTGATTTTCTTACAAGTTTCAAAATCAGATGGATAACCATACATGATTATTCCGAGGTCTAACTAAATTATAAGTTCCTTTACTTGCAAAATTTAAAATTGCGTTTGAAGCATGACTATGAATATATTTTAAATCTACTCTTTCTTTTAGTAAATTTACAGCTTCTTCAAAAGATTTTAATTGTTTTTGAGTATATTCAAAATCTGAATCTGCTGATGATAAATGAGTATAAATTCCTTCTACTTTGATGTTTGGCTTTAAACTTTCATAATATTCTATTACTCTTTTAGAATTTATTCCTGTTCTTCCCATTCCAGTTCCAATTTCAATATGAACTTTTACATCTTTTCCATTTTCACATAAAGCTTTTGCAAAACTATCAGAGCTGATTCCAACAGTTAAATTATTTTCTATAATTTTTGGAATTTCATCTATATATGGCTGATTTAAAATAAAAATTTCTTTTTGATAGCCAAGATTTCTTATATAAACTCCTTCGTCAACAGTAGCTATTGCTACAATTTCAAAATTATTTAAAATATCTAATCTCGTATTTATATAAGTTCCATAACCATTAGCCTTTATAACTGGCATAATTTTAGTATTTTCCGGTAAAAATTTTTTTATCTCTTCAATATTATTTTGAAAAGCTTTTAAATCAACCAACATTTCTGTTGGACGTGTTATCATTTCCATGATATTTACCTCCCAATGTAATTATAAGTATTATCAGCTTGATTTGGATTAAATCTACATATTGACTGATATTTACAGAATTTGCAACCATTTTCTTCTCCATAGCAAAATGGCTTTATATCAATATTTCCATCTAGTATTTCATTTGATATATCTTTTATGATAGTTTGAACTTTATTTTGAAGTTCATTAAAACCTTCTTCGTCTAATACTCTTGAAGAATTTTTATTAAATTCCTCGCCTTCTTTTAATCCTACAGGAATTATATCTGATATAACTCCACTTTTCAAATTATTATCCATCATTTTTACAACATTAACATCAGCTAAAACAATTCCTCTCATTTTGAAATTCTTTCTAATTTCTTTTTTGATGTCCTCTTCTAATAAATCTTGCCTTCCCGCATCTAATCTTAATATGTTATCAAAAAGTCCAGAATATAAAATTCCAGAAGGTTCGAAATTATCTTGTTTACAAACAGCGTCTAAATATGTTACAAGTTGTATTTGAAGCCCAGCCTCAAACTTGTTCATATCTAGATTTTGGATCCTTGATTTATAATCAATTATTCTAACATAAGTTTTATCATTTAATTTTCCTATATCTAATCTGTCAATTTTTCCGTCTATTTGAACTTTTCTTCCATCATCCAAATCAATTATAATTGAATCATATTTTCCATTATTTCCAAAAACAATTTCATGCCCATATAATTCAAACTTGCTATTTTTTAAAGTATAAACAATGTATTCAATTGATTCAAGTGTAACTTTTTTTAACTTTCTTGTAAGTATTTTAAATTTAGGACTTCCAGAAAAAATGTAATATTTAGAAGTTTGTAATAAATCTTCTATAATTCTATTTACAATTTCTTTTACTTTTTCATCTGTAATTTCTTTGATATTAATAGATTGATTTTCAAGCTCTGAGAAAAATGTATCAATAACCTCGTGCATAAATGTTCCAGTATCTAATGATTGCATCTTAAATTCTTCTTTTTCCATAAGTCTCAAACCATATTGCAAATGAAATGAAAATGGACATTTTCTATAACCCTCTAGTTTTGAAACGCTTCCTTTTAATCTTTTTCCATATAACTTTTCAATATTTTCTTTTGAAAGTCTTTCTGAATTATTTGTATAATTTTCAGCATTAATAACTTTTTGGAACTTATCTTTTTCATTAGTATTATAATAATTTAAAACTGTTTTCCATTCATCTGTCAATTCTTTTCCATCTAGAAAATCTTTAAAAACAGCTATACTATCATCAAAAGTAGCAACTTTATTTGTAACAAAATAATCTTTCTCTATTATATCACTATTTTCTTTTATATTTGGAAATAGTCTTTTTATTTTCTTAATTAATATAGAAGGTCTTAGACTTTCACCCTCTTTGTTTTGAGAGCAATAAGACAAATATAGCTTTTCACTAGCTAAAGCAAGTATATTATAAATTTCAAAATTACTTTCATACATTAAATCTTTTGAAGTTTTAGCAATTTCAATATTTACGTTTTTTAGATTTTCTCTATCTGTATCATTTAAAAATCCTTCAAATTTATTTACATTTTCAAAAACTCCATCATTTATTCCAACTATAAAACAAACTTTAATATTACTGTTTCTAGAACGCTTGCTATCACCTAACATAACCTGATCTTGAGTAGCTGGAATAGTTCCAAGTTTACTTTGGCTAAATCCAACTTGCAATAAATTTTTATATTCATCAAAACTCATTTTTTGATTTCTAAATATTCTAGAAATATTATCTAAGACATCTACAAATATTTTATAGCTAGTATTATATTCATTACTGATTTGAACATTATTTATTTTATTTAATTTTTCGTCTAATATTACATTTATATTGTTTTGAATCACAAAATCATATAAATTTCTAGTAAGCTCTTCTGCTGTTTTATTCTTAGATAATTCTTCTTTCAGCTTAACTAATGGTTCAATAATTTGTTTTCTAATTTCTTCTAATCTCTTCTCATAATTTTTTAATCTATCTTTATATATGTTTTTAACTTCAAAAGGCTTTAGCCATTTATAATTTTTAATTCCCCATTTTCTACAATAATTTTCAAACAAATTTAATTCTTCTTCAGAAACATTTTGAATAACTCCAAGTTTTATATAATTAAATACAGCTTCAAAAGACCAGTTTTTAGCGTAAATATCAAGTATAGCCAAAACATATTTTATAAGCAAATTTTGATTCAAATCTTTTTTGTCATCTATATAAATTGGTATATTATATTTGTCAAAAATTACTTTTGCTTCTAAATTATATGTTTCTAAATCATTTGAAATAATAGCAATTTCATTATATTTGTAATTTTCATCTCTTACTAATCTTAAAATTTCATTTGCAATATATTCTAGTTCTGAATATGAATTATTTGCTAAAAATAATTTTAAATCTTTTGGTTCATTTTCAAATAGTTTTACTGGCTTACTTGTAGAAAAAGAATATTCTAAATATTTTAATTCTTCTGATTTTGTTCTTAAATTATCTTTTAGAAAAACTGTCTTTGTTTCGATATTATTATCAGTGGCAATTTTTAAAAGTTTATTTGAGAAAATTTTATTAAAATAAAAAATGTCTTCATCTTTATTTTTGGGTTCCAAATCATCACAAGGTACTGAAACAATAACATTTTCTGATTTTTTCAAGATATTTTCAAAAACATTATATTCCTGAGGTGTAAATCCAAGAAAATCATCTATATAAACATAAGCTCCATCAAAAAGTTTAGATTCCAATATTTTTGGACTAACTATTGAAAGTCTGTCATTTTCATCAATAAAATTTCCTTGTAATTTTTCTTGATATTTTTTATAAATTAATTTAATATCTTCGATTTTTAATCTTGTAAGAGTCTCTTTAATTTCAGTATTTTCTAAAGTTTCTAAACTGATATTATGTTTTTTTAGTTCTGTAATCATATTAGATATAATTTCAATATTTTTATCAGATTTTCCTAAATAATTTAAATTATCTTTTTCTTTTTCTAAAACATCATATATAACCATTGCTTTAGAAGAATTATTAATTTCTAATAAATCATCTCCACCAACTTCTTCTAAAACTCTTACAGCTAATCTACTTAAAGTTAAAACTTGAACATTTAAAAGTGAATCTATTTTCAAATATTCGAAAAGTTTTTGTTCTGATTGTAAATTACTTTGTTCTGGCACAATTAAAAAAATCTTTTCTTTATCAAGATTTTCTTTTATATTTTCATATAAATATGTACTTTTACCGCTTCCACTTTTTCCATATATAAGTTCTAACATAAATTATTCCTTTCTTAAGTAAATAAGGAGAAAGTTTAACTTTCCCCTATTTTAATAATATGATACCATACTTATTTCTGGGTATTTAAACTCCCCATTTTCAACTATAAATCCATCTTGTTCATGTGTCTCAAAAAATGTATCTGATCCTTTTAAGAAATAGCTATATCTTAACTCATTTGTTAATTTTCCGTTTCCGCCAACTATAATAGGATCATCCCAAGTAACATCAACAGCATACCATTTTCCATCTAACAACACATCATTCCAAGCGTGGCTTTCTGTATTTCCAGATGAGTTTTGGGCAACTCCACAAACTTCTACGCAAGAAATACCAATTTTATCTAAAATATATTTAAACGCCTTAGAATATCCATCACAAACCGCTGTCTTGTTAATCAAGGCACCATAAAGAGTATGTGATACAGCCATATCTTGATTTGTAGAATCATATATAATATTATCTATCAAATAATTATGAACTTGCAAAATTTTATCATAAGTGCTTCCGCTTAAATTTGAAGTAATTCTATATAATTCTATATCTAAGTTATTTTCAGCATCATATACATCTTGAGCTGAAGAAAATCCTTCTAACAAATAACTATTTCCAGAATCTGGACCTATTGAAATTCTGTATGTTGTTCCAGAAAAAGTTGTTGTTGATTCTGTAAACATGTACATTTTTGTAACATCTAAATAAAAGATTTCTGGGTGATCCAAAAGTAACGCATTTATTGATAATTGGAAAGCATCTGTCAATATTTTTTCGCCATTAGATGTATGTAGTAATTCATTAAAAGTAGTTCCAAAATCAACACTATATATTCCTGTTTTTAAATTATCTAAATTTGAATATAATCTACTATAAAATGTTTTTCCATAAGTATCTAATTGCGTATAAAAAAAGCTGTTATCTGTTACATTATAGTCAATTGGAGCAACATCATTATTAGTTATAGTTGGTGAATAAATACTATTATCTATTGGCAAATAAAAATCATCATCTGTTGTATTTTGTTCTGTATTTTGAGTAATTTCAATTGTCTCATTTACATAAGTATCTTGAGTAACTTTATTTTCAGCGCTCAAACCAGTAGCATTATAATCTGGATAATAAATTTCTTCTCCAGCTCCCACTGTTCCAACTGATTTTGGTAAATATCTTTTTAAGCTTAAATTTTCTGGCAATTTTACAATTCCTACCAAATCAAGTGAAATTATTAAACAAGCAACTATTACAAAACAAACAAAAATTGTTAGAAAAAATGAACCTACTCTTCTCATTATTTTCCTTTCCTAAAAAAATTAATTAACTACTTCTTCTATGATAAAATAAATATTGTTGAGCTAATCCTTGATAGCCCAAAAACTTCTCTCTTGCTAATTTTTCTATATCTTTTTTATTAACTTTCTCTTCATTTTCATTATGTATATAAAGCTCATTCATAACTCGTCTAACCCATACATCTATAGGGAAAACATCAAGTCTTTTTAAGCTAAATAATAATATACAATCAGCAACTTTAGGTCCTACACCATCTAGTTCTAAAAGTTTTTCTCTCATTTCTTCAGTTGTTTCAAGATTTTGAAATTTAGTTAAGTCAAATTCTTTTGTCAAAATCTTTCTTGTTGTATTATAAATTCTGACATTTCTAAATCCTAATCCACAATTTCTTAAATCTTCTACACTAGCCTTTGAAAGACTTTCTGGAGTTGGAAATGTATAATAATCTTTTCCATTCCACTCTATTTTTTCTCCATAATTAAAGCTAAGTCTTTCAATGATTTTTTTAATTCTTGGAATATTGTTGTTAGCTGAAATAATAAACGAAATTATTGTCTCCCATAAATCTTGTCTTAAAATTCTTATTCCACTTCCAAATTTTGTAGCAATTTTCAAGTTTTCATCTATCTTAGATAATTTTTCTTTTAACTCATCATAATTTGTATCTAAATCAAAATAATCTCTAATTAGCTTCTTAAAATCGCCTTTACTATTTCCAGAAAAAATTACTTTATTTCCATCTTTTTTTACGTTTATTACTGAATCTTTAGCAACACCTGTATAGCTACCATCATCTTCTTTATTCCATCTAAAGCATTGGCCACATTCAAAAATATCTTCTAATTCAAATGATTCTTGATTTTCTATTACATAATTTTGATTACTCATAACCCCTACCCTAATTAATTCTATTATAAAATTTTATTTTTATCAATGGAATTATTTATAAATTCCGATTTTTCTCATATAACTAATATAACCGCTATCAATATCAGACCAAATTCCAATTTCATCATCTAATTTTTCATAATCTAATTTCTGACCAGATAATTTTTCATAATTTCTAATTATTGGCTCTTTATATTCTTTTGGCAATCTTCCGATAATACGACTTACATCAAAATATTTATTTCCAAAACCACCAAAACCAAAATCTATAACAGCAGCAATATGATTATTTTCATCTAAAATAATATTTCCTGGGTTAAAATCTCCATGAACTAAACATGAATTATCTTTTTTAGAAAATTCATTATAGTTCCAGAATTTCTTATTTTTATTCTCTAAATGTAATTCAATTAATTCATTTAGAAAATCTATTAAATTTAATCCAATATTATCACAAGTAAAAATTTCATCTCTATTGAATTTTAAATTGTGTAATTGATTCATAAAGTCAGCTATTTCATAAGAAACATTTTCTATTTCTTTACTGTTTAATTTGTTCATTTTATCAGTCAAACTTACACCTTTAACTTTTTTATGCATACTAAAAAATCGATTATTATCGTTTTTCAATTTTAAATCAGATGTTAAATAAGTAGTTTTTCCATTAATATATTTAGCGAACTCGCAATCTTTTACTATCGTTCTTATCCAAAAATCATCTCTTGGAAATCTAAAAAAATAACTTTCATCTTCATCTATTTTTGCTTCATATACAATATTAGTCCAACCAGTAGAAATCAAATTTAAATCTTTTATTTCTTTATTTGGTAAGCAATTTTGTATCATACATTTAAAGTTTTCATCTGGCACAAAATATTTTTTTATCATGTTTATTCCTTTATTAAAATACTTAAACTAAGATAATCAGTTGATTTTCAAAGCTTTTATTATTTGCAACAAGGCAAATAACAATTCATGATACATTATACTATCAAATCAGAGATTTTTCAATGAATTTATGAAAATTTATATAAACTACTAGATTTTTTTTATCATTTATGCTAAAATCTCTATTAGATTAATATTCGGGTGTCGCCAAGTGGTAAGGCATCGGACTCTGACTCCGACATTTCGTTAGTTCGAATCTAACCACCCGAGCCAAAAAAATAACAGATTTCTCTGTTATTTTTTCTTTTTTAGTTCTTTAAAAAATTGAATTTAAAGCGAATTTATGATATACTAATTTTTAAGAGCAAATAAAATTGCTTAAATCTTAATAGGGAGGCCATTCAATATGTTTGAACGGTTAAGAAATTGGTTATTTTTCAAACGCAATGGAAAGTATTACTCTATGCATGATGAAGGATTTTCACTATTGACTGAGAAAAACGGTTTTTACTTTAAAATCTCAGCGACGAGATTTCCAAAGCCATCAGATGACGTCCTTAATATAATCGTAGACACGATTATAAACGAAGTCGAAAACGTTCCTAAAAAAGACTTCAAAGGACAAATTCTGGCCATGGAAATCGTAAGAAACGTAGAAGGGAAATTTCCTAAAATCACAGGTTGCTCCATTTGCGGTTCCCAAAATGGCCACTCCTGGGTCGTAAGACTCACAGATAATCCCTTTGAATTTGGTGATTAGCCAATTTATTTTATTGGGATTTCAAAAACAGATAGCCACCTTTAAAAAGTGGCTACCTGTTTTTATTTTAATTCTTCTTCATCATCTTTAAATTCTTTATATTTTTTCAAAGGTTTAACTTCAATTTGCCCTGGCTTACATTTTTCGTCTTGCTCTATTTTAACATCTACATCATAAGAATTTTTAAGCTTTTCAATGTTTTCTCTTTTATAACCCACAACATTGTTTATATCTTGTGGATTTACCTTTATTTCAACTTCTTTTATATTAATATTTATTTTTTTGATTTTATCTACAATATTATCATAATAAATACTAGATTCAACAAGCTGTCTAAAAGCTTCATGATATGGACCAGCTACAACTTCGCTTCCTTCTTTTTCAGGACTGCAAATTGTATCTGTCGTCTGAAGTCCAATTCTAATAACCTTTATTTTCTTTTTATTAAAGAAATATGTGATTTCTTTACATCTTTCAATCGCTTTTTCTAAATCCAATGGCTCATATTCACCCTTTTTCATTTCCTCTTCAAGTTCTGTTCCTTTAATTACCAAAACAGGGTAAATTCTAACCATCTTTGGCTTTAATTTAGCTAAATCTTTAGCTGTTTGTAGGTCATCTTTTTCGCTACTATCTTCCATTCCTATCATCATTTGATGACCAAGTGTAAATCTATATCTTCTGATTAATTTTGAAGCATATTTAATGTCTTCAAAAGTATGTCCTCTTCTAGCTTTTTTCAAAACAAAATCATTTGAAGATTGACAACCAAGTTCAATAGTTTTAACTTTATATTTTTTTAATCTTTTCAAAGTTTGTTTATCTATATAATCAGGTCTTGTAGAAATTCTAATTCCGTCGATTTTTTTTGATTTTACATATTCAAAAGCTACTCCAAGCAATTTATTTTGAATCTCAACATCAATTCCTGTAAAGCTTCCACCAAAAAAAGCAACTTCTTTATAAACGTCTTTTTCTTTGAAATTACTCAAATAATATTCAATTGTATCTCTTACATCATTTTCTGTAACTTGTCTTTGCTCCCCACTAATTTTTCTTTGGTTACAAAATGTACAATCATTTGGACAACCTAAATGTGGAACAAATATCGGTATTATATATTGTTTTTTCAAGTCTACCCATTCCTCCTACGTCTTCTACTCTGTCTATGTTTTTCTTGTATTATTTCTAAAGCGTTTTTAGCTGCTTGCATTTCAGCCATTTTTTTACTACTTCCAATTCCATAAGAAACTATCTTACCATTTACCTCTAATTTAGCTTCAAATGATTTATCATGATCTGGTCCAGATTCACCAATTATTGTATATTTAATCTTAACAGGTCCATGTTTTTGATATACCTCTTGAAAAGCAGTTTTATAATCTCTATTTCCTACATGATGACTGTTTTTTTCTATAATTTTTTTGAAATTAGATGTAATAAATTTTTTGGCATTATCTAATCCAGAATCTAAATATATTGCTGCAATCAAAGCTTCAACACAATCAGCTAATATTGCTTTTCTAGTAATATGAAAATTAGATAATTCACTACTTCCTAAAAGAAGAAAGTCTGGAAATTCAAACTTTATAGCAAGATCATATAAACTATCTTCACATACTGACGCAGATCTTATTTTAGACATCGTTCCTTCTTTTAAATCATGATATTTTTTAAATAACCATTCACTTGTAACAAACTCTAAAATACTATCTCCCAAAAATTCCAATCTTTCATAACTTCTTGTTTCAAACTCATGTGAATAAGAACCATGTGTAAAAGCTTGTGTAACAAGGTCTTTATTTTTAAATGTATATCCTATATTTTTTTCCAATCTTGAAAAGTCCATATTTTCTTCCATGTCTATTATTATTTAAAGCCCCCTTTTTAGAAATACATATATAATTATATACTATTTCTCAAATTTTTCAAGCATTTTAACGTATTTGTTATGTTTCTGACAAAAAGCTTTTAAATTTTCAAAAACTTTACATAATTTCAATTTTCTGGTATAATTAAATTGCATTAATTTGCGTTAAGTCAAGGGGTTGACTTAAAAATTCGTTTTTTTCTAGAAATAGACTCCCCACGCTTGTTAGAAGGGGAAGAAAGTAGGTTGAATATATGAAAAAAATCGCCAATCTTTTCAAACGGAATAAGTTAATTCCAATCATTCTAATCCTTGTCTTGATAGTTTTTATTGTAAGTTCAATATCAACTGCAATCTCAAAAGCTAATCATGATAAGCCAAAGGAGAAAGACAGCGGATTCTTTGACGGAGTATTTAGTTATGATCATGAAAATGATTCTAATACTACTTCATCAAAAGAAGGCGAATCTACTACTCCTAACGCCACAGAACCGGCGATTCCCGAGTCTACAGAAGACACTCCAAACGGCAAAGTCTATTTTGGTGGTGACTCATATATGACTTATGGATCTGAAAAAGCTGCTCAAAAAGCGGTTGCTTCTGAGAAAAATCGCTGGACCATACCTTTAAGTCTTGCCAAAGATTTCACATTCAAAGTTGAACCGACACCTGAAACGGCTAGAGTTTTGGTTATGATATCGATGGTTGACGACAAATCTATTGAGAGAGCGGGAGTTTATGTTTCTCCTGATGACAGTTGGACTGGAAAACTTGATGTTTCTGAATTCTTTGGTCATCAGATAACTCTGATGATTAAAGCTGAAAATCAAATGGCTCTTAATAATGGTTACTCTTATGTTTCCATTTTTATTCCTGAAGAACCAGTTCCAGAAAAACAGCCTGCTGTTACAACAGCTCCAGCTGAAACTGAACCACCAGTTACAACAGTAACTTCTCAAACTACTACTCCAACCACAAAAGCACCTCAAACCACAACTACGACTCAAACTACAACCACACCCTCAACTACAAAAGCGCCTTCAACAACGTCAAAACCCTCAACTACAAAACCTCATACTTCTGTAGCAACAACTACTGAAGAACCAGAGGAAACAGAGTATGTTTATGACGAAGAACCTGAAGAAACTGAGTATGTTGACGACTATGACGAATTCGATGGAGATATTCCAGAGATTAATGTTCATGATTGTGATTGTAATTGCTATTGGTGCTCACGTGGTGAATGTTATCACTGTCTGTATACGGATTACTACCTGTGTACATGCTCATGAATTCAACCCCTCCCCATGTTTTTCTTAAAACATGGGGGAATTCATTTTTTAAGCAAAATAAAAAAGCTATTAATCATTAAATTTACTTGTTATTATAAATTTATGTTTTTTAACTTTTTTAAACTCTTTTTAACTTTTTAAACTTTTCTTATTACTAAAAACACTTTATTTTTCAATCTTTTACAAATTTTTTTGTACTTTACCATTTTATATTTTCTTTATATTTCAACATTTTTATTTATTCTTACTTTTTTTGACATATATATCATATTATATTATAATATTTTATATCATTACTGGAGAAAATATTATGAAAAAAAAATTATTTATAATAATCATTATTATTTTTATTTTTTGTATTTTAATAATAAATTTTTTTTTAATGCAAAAAAGAATTAGTAATTTTAATGAAAAAAATTTTACGGATTTAGCAATTGAAATAAAAGACAATACATTATCTCAAACTGGCTTAACTATTTTATTTATCGAAAATATTGATTATGCTAAATTAAAATATGATTACAAATATGAATATACTACTAAATATAAAATAGAAAAAAAAATAGGAAAATATTGGATAGAGTTAGAAAAAGCAAAAAAATCTACAAATGAATCAATAGCTTATCATTCAACTAATGGAAAATTTGAATTAAATATCAATTGGAAAAATGAATATGGAACACTAAAACCTGGAAATTATAGAATAATATTAGAAATAATTAATGTTGAATCACATAAAGCCGAATATATATCCACAAAATTTTATATCAAATGATTATATTATATAATGGCCATATATATATAATAATAAATTATTTGGATGTTTAAAATGAAAAAAGTTTTTTGCTTATTTTTAATTTTTATTTTATTATTAAATTGTATTCTGACAGTTTGTAATTATACATATGCATTTGATAATACTAAAAATGAAAAATCTAACGAAAATGATACACAAGAAAATTACATTACTATAACAGACAAAGATTTAAATACACAAAAAGAAGTTATTAAAGAAATTCAATATGAAAAATCTACAAATATAACTTCAACAAAAGGCTATATACCTAACGAAATTAATCCTTGCACAGTTTTTGGAGACGATACTAGAAAAGGTATTACAAATACTTCTTTTCCATTTTCTACAATATGTTATTTGCAAATAACAAGTAAAGATGGTGTAGCTTCTCATGCTACTGGTTTTATGATTGATTCTAATGTTTGCATGACGGTCGCTCATGCAGTAAAAAATGCTCAATCTATTAAAGTAATACCTGGAAAAAATGCAGATTCAGAACCATTTGGTTCAACTTGGGCTACGAATGTTGTTACAAGCACTAGTTTTAACCCAAATGATGATTCTATAAAAAGGTTAAAACATGATTGGGCTGTTTTAAAATTAAGTGATAGAATTGGAAATAATTGTGGTTGGATGGCTCTTCGCAACACATCAGCTTTAGATATATTAAATAATTCTGTTGGTTGCTCTGGTTATGATGATGCAAAAAAATGGAAAGCTCAAACTTGTGGATATGGAAAAATCACATTTTCTTATTCAAATTATTTTTATCATAATGTTGATATCGGGCCTGGCGATAGTGGAGCTCCAGTTTTTCTAAAAAGTGATAATTCTGTCGTTGGTATTCAAAGTCAAGAAAATTCCAATGTAAATTTAGCTTGTAAAATTTGTGATGAAAATTTTTCAGTTGCAAAAAGAATTATTGATGAAGATTAGCCATTAATCTTTAAATTATTCATAATATAATTATCTAATAGTCTGGAATGTTCTCTGTTTTTAATAGAGAACATTCCTTTTATTATGTACGACATTTTCCGTCGCACATAATAAAAAAGCTATTCTTTCGAATAGCCTTTTATATATAATATTAAACGTTTTCTTTAATATAATCTACAACATCACCAACAGTTACAACTTTTTCAGCATCTTCGTCTGGTATTTCCATATCAAACTCTTCTTCTAAAGCCATAACTAATTCAACGATGTCTAAAGAATCAGCTCCTAGATCATCAATAAAAGATGCTTCTAAAGTAACAGCTGTATCAGCAACTCCTAATTGATTTACTATGATTCCTTTTACTTTTTCGAAAACTTCTTCTGAACTCATTATATAGTACCTCCTTATTTGTAAATCTAAAACATCTATATTATTTTTAATATATGTTTCAATAATTGTCAAGTGTTTTTCTAAAATTTATTATTATTTTATAAAAATATTATATTTCTACATTTTCATTTGACTCTATAACTCTTTGTTTTTCAACCTCTTCAGTCATTTTATTAACACTATTTCCTTTTACAAATTCTTCAGCTTGTTTTAAAGTGTAATAAAATACTAACTCATCACTACTTCCATGGGCTTTTATTACTGGTTTTTTAACTCCTAAAAATGGAGCACCACCATAACTTTTATAATCAGCTTTTTTCTTAAAACTGTTTATTGCTGGAAGTGATGGAACAGCAGCAATTGTAGTTAAAGGATTTTTCAATAAACTATCCATCAAAGATTTTTTTACAAATCTTCCAATTCCTTCAACAGATTTTAAAAGAACATTTCCTGTAAATCCGTCGCAGACTAAAGCGTCAACTTCGCCTAAGAAGCAATCTCTAGGTTCTACATTTCCAACAAAGTTTATATTATATTCTTCTGATTTTTCCTTTAATAATTTATATGATTCTTTACACAAATCATTACCTTTTGTTTCTTCTGTTCCAATATTTAATAAACCAATTCTTGGCTTCTCAACTCCAAAAGTATTTTTTAAATATATAGAAGCCATTTGAGCAAATTGTAAAAGATTCAATGGTTTGCAATTTGTATTTGCCCCAGCGTCAATAAGTAAAAGTCCTTTTATTCCATCACTTGGAAGCATAGCAGCAATAGCCGGTCTATCAATTCCTCTTATTCTTCCAACTAATAAAGTAGCTCCTGTAAGTAAAGCTCCAGAGTTTCCAGCTGAAATGAAAACATCTCCTTCGCCTTCATTTAACATTTTAAAACCTACAACCATTGAAGAATCTTTTTTATGTTTTATAGCAACTGTTGGTGTATCTTCCATTTCAATTTGTTCTTCAGCGTTTCTTATTTTAACATTACTAGCAATTTCTTTTATATCACTTTTACCATAAAATTCTTTTAATTTAGATTTTATGATTTCTTCTTTACCAATTAAAACAATCTCTCCATCTATTTCTTTTGAAGCTTTGATTGCTCCTTTAATTGTAGCATCAGGCGCATTATCTCCACCCATTGCATCTAATAAAATAATCAAATTATTTTCCTCCTAAATTTAGTATATATTTTTAAGTCTTATATATTGTATTTGCTTTTGTAAAAAAAATCAATAGTTTTAGTTAATTTTCTAAAATATTATTTTCTGTCAAATTCGAGTTAGTATTAGGGAAAAAATATAAAAACCAATCTGCTTCTTCTCTTGGATCTTCAAGCTTATAATTTACACTTGATGATGGATTTTCACTTTCTCCTATAAGACTATTTGTATTTTTTTCAGATTCTTTTCTTTTTCTTTTAAGCATATTTGCAACTGTTCCATCATTAATAACATTTTGACCAGTTCCATTTCTAATTTGTCTATCTATTACTTCTAATTCAACTTGTGTAGCTGTTCCTCCAAAATATGTATCTTGAAATTTATAAAATACTATAATAAACGCAACTAAAGCAAATATTCCAAAAAGTCTACTTACACCACTAAATATTACACTCGCGTTATCACTTATTTCAATCCAATCATGTCTTTTCTTTGGTGGATCATTTGACTCACGATAAAATTGTTTTCTTCCTCTATTTCTAATAGCTAAGAGTTCACCAGGATTTACATTTATTATATAAGCCATCTGATAAATATTTTCAAGTGTTGGATAAGATTTTTCAGCTTCCCAAGATTTTATTTGTCTTTCTATTTTTTTTATCTCATTTTCATTTTCTTTATTATTTGCCATTTCAAAAGCCAAATCATTTATTGTAAGTCCAGCTTCTTCACGCGCTTCTCTTATGTATCTTCCGAAATGTCATAGAATATTTATTTTTTTTCACTTCTATAATCTCCCAAAAGTAAATATATTAATAAAAAAGTCTTTTATTGTATTCCAAACCCAACTAAAAACATCTAACATTTTTACTGGACCTACTATAACCATTCCAACAATTATAGCGTAAACAATTGCAGGACCAAAATTTTCTAAATCTTCCATCATTAGCTCTCTACGTCTTTTTCTATCATATTGTTTTACAGTCATTGGCTTTTTATTTCTCGAAAATTTCTTCCTACCATTTTCCCTATAATAATATAGTTCATCTGGGTTTAAATCTAAAGCTTCTGAAAGCTTAAATATTTGATTCATATCTGGAAATCCATTTCCCATTTCCCAATATTTAATTAATTTTGTTACTTCAACATAATTATCTGGATCTATTAAATAAGCTAAATCTTGTTCTGTCATGTTTTTAGCAAGTCTAGCGTTTTTTATAAGTTCACCAGAAACTTTATTATAATTAACATCTTTCATTTATCTTATGTACCCCAAAAATTTCTCTAGTTATATGATATTACATGTATCAAATAAAGTCAATATAAAAATAGCAAACAAAAAAGACTTTCAAAAAATTGAAAGTCTTTTTATAAATATAACCAAAATTAAGCAATAACTTCAGAAACAACTCCAGAACCAACTGTACGGCCGCCTTCACGAATAGCGAATCTTAATCCTTTTTCGATAGCGATAGGAGTAATTAATTCGATAGTCATTGATACGTTATCACCAGGCATTACCATTTCAGTTCCTGATGGTAATTCAATAACACCAGTAACGTCTGTAGTTCTGAAATAGAATTGTGGTCTATAACCATTGAAGAATGGAGTATGACGTCCACCTTCTTCTTTAGTTAGAACGTAAACTTCTGATTTGAATTTTGTATGTGGATTGATTGTTCCAGGTTTTGCAACAACTTGACCTCTTTCGATGTCTTTTCTGTCAATACCTCTTAATAGAACACCAATGTTATCACCAGCTTCAGCTTGGTCTAATAATTTTCTGAACATTTCAACACCAGTAACAACTGATTGTTTTCTTTCAGTAGATAAACCAACGATTTCAACAGCATCTGATAATTTAACAGTTCCTCTTTCTACTCTACCAGTAGCAACTGTACCACGACCTGTGATTGTGAATACGTCTTCAACTGGCATTAAGAATGGTTGATCTGTTGGTCTTTCAGGTGTTGGAATATAGCTATCAACTGCATCCATTAATTCTTTCATTGGAGCATATACAGGATCGTTAGGATCTGTAGAATTGCTCTCTAATACAGCTAATGAAGAACCTTTAATAACTGGAATTTCATCTCCTGGGAAATCATAGCTATTTAATATATCTCTAACTTCCATTTCAGAGATTTCGATTAATTCTGGATCATCAACCATATCACATTTATTT
The DNA here is from genome assembly GCA_947585105.1 of uncultured Clostridia bacterium. Classification (GTDB taxonomy): domain Bacteria; phylum Bacillota; class Clostridia; order TANB77; family CAG-508; genus Scatovivens. The sequence continues at coordinate 1,065 of CANPWV010000063.1, read as the reverse complement.
AAGTAAACAACGATGTATTTAACACCTACTTGTCTAGCTAATAAGATGTGCTCTCTTGTTTGAGGCATTGGTCCATCAGCTGCAGATACAACTAAGATTGCACCATCCATTTGAGCAGCACCAGTGATCATGTTTTTAACATAGTCAGCGTGTCCTGGGCAGTCAACGTGAGCATAATGTCTTTTTTCTGTTTCATATTCAACGTGAGCAGTATTAATAGTAATACCTCTAGCTTTCTCCTCTGGAGCACCGTCGATTTGATCGTATGCTGTGTATTGAGCTCTACCTAATAAACCTAAGTATTTAGTAATAGCTGCTGTTGTTGTAGTTTTACCATGGTCAACATGGCCGATTGTACCAATGTTAACGTGTGGTTTTGTTCTTTCAAATTTTGCTTTTGCCATTTGAAATTTCCTCCTTATTTTTTTAATTTTTTCCTTTATTTAATTAAAGTTAATGACAATATTATTTAGGGAAATACAAGATTTCCCATTATCAGTACTTGCATTTTATACTATATTAATTAAAAAATCAAGTACTTTTTAAAAATTACTCATTTGTTTTAGCTCTTGAAGCTACAATTGTTTCAAATACAGATTTTGGAACTTCTTCATAATGAGATGGTTCCATAGAGTATGTTCCTCTACCTTGTGTTTTTGATCTTAAATCTGTAGCATAGCCAAACATTTCAGAAAGTGGAATAAATGCTCTGATTTCTTCTAATCCATCAACAGCTTCCATTCCTTCCATCTTACCACGTCTTGAGTTTACATCTCCGATTACATCACCCATATATTCTTCTGGAACTGTAATTTCAACTTTCATAATAGGCTCTAATATAACTGATTTAGCTTGTTTACAACCTTCTTTAAAAGCCATAGATCCAGCAATATGGAAAGCAGCTTCAGATGAGTCAACTTCGTGATAAGAACCATCAACTAAGCTTGCTTTAAAGTCGATAACTGGATAACCAGCAAGAATACCGCTTTCAGCAGCTTCTCTAATTCCTTCTTCAACTGGTTTAACATATTCTTTTGGAACAACACCACCAACGATTTTGCTCTC
>CANPWV010000062.1 GCA_947585105.1 uncultured Clostridia bacterium | reverse complement strand
TTAAAATATGATGAAAAAGGTAATAAAGTAATTGCTGGTTTAAGAAGAATTAGTAAACCAGGTTTAAGAATATATGCTAATAAAGATGAGCTTCCTAGAGTATTAAATGGTTTAGGAACTGCACTAATTTCTACATCAAAAGGAATTATGACAGATAAAAAAGCCAGAAGTTTAGGAGTAGGAGGCGAAGTTTTAGCTTACGTGTGGTAACACGAAAGTTAAAACGGAGCAAACATTTTTTTCGAAGAAAAAAATGCTGGATTTGTTTTTGGCTTACGTGTGGTAACACATAAGCTAAGACTCGATGAAAATTTAGTAGGCGAAAAAATTTCAAAAAATAAGTTTCATTTTTGAAATTACAATTCAACCAAAAGGAGGAAATAAAAATGTCAAGAATAGGAAATAAACCTATTGAAATACCTAGTGGTGTTACTGTTACAGTAGATGGACAAAAAGTTACAGTAAAAGGACCAAAAGGAACATTAGAAAGAGTTGTTACAGAACCAATTAAATTAGAAGTAAAAGATAATAAAGTTCTAGTAACAAGACCAAATGATGAACCATTAAATAAAAGTTTACATGGATTAACTAGATCATTAGTTAACAATATGGTTCAAGGAACAGTTAAAGAATTTGAGAGAAAATTAGAAATAAACGGAATTGGTTATAGAGTTCAAAAGAAAGGAACAGCAATCGTTCTTACTCTTGGTTATTCACATCCAGTTGAGATGCAAGCTCCAGCCGGAATTACTTTTGATGTACCAAGCCAAAACGAAATTATAGTTAAAGGTATTGATAAAGAATTAGTTGGTCAAACAGCAGCTATTATTAGAACAAAGAGACCACCTGAGGTTTATAAAGGTAAAGGTATTAAATATGCTGAAGAGACTATTAGAAGAAAAGAAGGAAAAGCCGGTAAAAAATAGAAAGGAGAATGATAAGAGATGATTTCTAAGATAAATAGAAAAGTTGAACGTCAAAGAAGACATGTTAGAGTTCGTACAAAAATAAGCGGAACAACTGAATGCCCAAGACTTGCAGTTTGTAGAACAAATAAGAATATTATTGCTCAAATTATAGACGATAGTAAAGGCGAAACTTTAGTTTATGTTTCAACATTAAATAAAGAAATAAAAACTAAAAAAGCAAATATTGAAGCTGCCAAAGAAGTTGGTACTTTAGTTGCTAAAAAGGCTTTAGAGAAGAAAATTAAAAATGTTGTTTATGATAGAGGCGGATATATTTATCACGGTGTTGTTAAAGAATTAGCTGAAGCAGCTCGTGAAGCAGGATTAGAATTTTAATAGAAGGAGGGTATTTAGTCAAAATGGAAGAAAACAAAGTACCAGAATTAAAAGAGAAAGTTGTTGCTATCAATAGAGTTGCTAAAGTTGTTAAAGGTGGTAGAACTTTTAGATTTAGTGCTGTTGTTGTAGTTGGAGATGAAGCTGGACACGTTGGTGTTGGTAATGGTAAAGCTGCAGAAGTTCCAGATGCAATCAAAAAAGCTATTGAAGAAGCTAAAAAGAATTTGATAGAAGTTCCAATTAAAGGAACAACAATTCCTCATGAATATACTGGAAGATTTGGAAGCGCTAGCGTAATGTTAAAACCAGGACCAGAAGGATCTGGAGTTATCGCTGGTGGTAGTGTAAGACCAGTATTAGAATTAGCTGGATATAGAGATATAAAAACAAAAATCATTGGAACAAATAATCCAAGAAACGTTGTTTACGCTACTATAGATGCTTTAAAATCTATGTCAACAATCGAAGACATTGCTAAAAAAAGAGGAAAAAAAGTTGATGAAATATTATAATCGTGGGATTTGCGAAGCAAATCACTCGATTATAATATAAGAATAATTTTGCGCTACAAAGTAGAAAAAAAGTTGATGAAATATTATAAATTTTAACTTGACAAAATTTGTTTTATAATATTTAATTTATTTAGAAAATTTTATATGAGATATTAGCTTTAAAAGAAGGAGGTGCTACTATAATGGATTTAAGCAATTTACCAGCATCAAAGGAAAGAAACTCTAAGAAAAGAGTTGGTCGTGGTATTGGTTCTGGATTAGGAAAAACATCAGGAAGAGGTCAAAAAGGACAAAAATCTAGAACTGGTGGAGGAGTAAGACGTGGATTTGAAGGTGGTCAAACACCATTATATAGAAGATTACCAAAAAGAGGTTTCAAAAATATAAATAGTAGAACATATACAGAAGTAACATTAACTATGTTAAATAAATCAGAAGCAACAGATGTTACACCTGAAACATTAGTAGCTGAAGGTATCATTGGTAAAATAAATGATGGTATAGTAATTTTAGGATCTGGAAAATTAGATAAAAAATTAAATGTAAAAGCTACTAGATTCACTAAAACTGCTTCAGAAAAAATCCAAGCTTTAGGCGGAAAGATTGAGGTGATTTAGTTGTTTCAAACTATTAAAAATGCTTTAAAAACACCAGAAATAAGAAAAAAATTATGGTATACATTATTACTTATAGTAATATTTAGATTTGGCTGTTACATAACAGCCCCTGGAGTTAACGCTACAGAATTAGCTGAACAAATGAAAGCAGTTACATCTGCAAGCTTTATTGGATTAATTGATACAATCTCTGGAGGATCTTTCTCAAGATTATCAATTTTTGCAATGAGTATAACTCCATA
>CANPWV010000061.1 GCA_947585105.1 uncultured Clostridia bacterium | reverse complement strand
AATAGTGAAATAGAAAGATTAAGTTTAGCGATGGCTAACGCTAGCAAATTAACAAACTTACAGTATTTGGGAATATTTGGAACAGAATGGTTATTTTCTATGGATCTTGATAGCAATTTAGGTAATCATCCACAAAATATTGCTGATGAAACTATAAATAATTTAACTAGTCTTGAAAAGTTATCTACTTGGAATAAAACTGTAAGAGATAATTTGAATTATTGTTATTTTAATAATAATGGCATAACAAATACGGATTTTTTGAACAATTTTGATTCAGTTTATGATGTATGGCTTTTTGGATGTAAGAATCTTTCAAATTTAAATGGTTTAAAAAATAATACTTCAATAACAAATTTAATATGTCAACATACGCCTAGCTTAAACTCTATTGAAGGTTTAATTGGAACAACAAGTTTGTATTTTTTAAGTATTCAAAATAATGGAAATATAACAAATCTATCAGGACTAGAAAATTCTAAAAATTTATTTCAATTATATGCTTGGGAATGTAATATTCAAGATATAACTTCATTGAACCAATTAGATGAAAATCAAAAATATATAGGAAAACTAAATTATATAAATTTAGAAAATAATGTTAATTTAAGACAAGTAAAAACATTAGAAAATTGTACAAATATTAGGAATTTATATTTAGATAAAAATATTAATATGATTGATAGTGAAGTAAAATTATTGGAAAAAATAATAAAACTTTGTGGAATGAATTATAGTTTACCGTCAAAATATAAAATATTATTTTCTAGTACGATTGATTTAGATTTATCTGGTGAAGAATATAAAGAAATAAATGATTATTCTACAGAGGTTTCGGCTATAAAAGAAAGAACTAATTTGGAATATTTAAGATTATATGGAAGAAATAATCTTGCTAGTTCAAAACTTGTTAAGTTAATTAAGATGGATAAACTAAAAATTAATGAATTAGATAATATTTTAATTAATCTAGTTGAATTAACAGAAGAAGAAAAAACTTATATAAATTCCTTAAAAAGGATGGGAGAAGAAAGTATAAAAAATTTAAGTGATTCGCAGATAGAAACGATGGAAAAAAATAATGATATATATTTTAGATATGTTCTTTCGTGTTTAACAAATTTAAAAAAATTGTCTGTAGGAAATATATCAAATTTAAGTAAAATAGATTTTGTAAATACTGCAACAAATCTATCAGAGTTAGATTATAGAGGAACAAATATAACAAATGTTACTTTACTAAATACTAAAGCTTTAAGATTAGGAACACTTTATACTAATGGTATAAAAACAGATTTATCTGATATTCAACCAGTACTTGAGAGAATTTATGATAACTATAATACTCCAGATGGTTTGAAATGCGCTTGGTCTGGTTCTGGTTTCAATTCCGTACATTCTACAGGGTTAAGAATTGAAAATTATGTTGGTATAGAAGATGCTTTTTCAAATTGCAAAATAGTAAAGAAAATTCATACTGGGGAACAAGAAATTAATTTTGACTTTAAAGGATGTGATGAATTAACCAGTCTTTACTGTGTTGATGGAATGCCTATTTTACCTGGTCATTTTATGGATTTTGCTTATAATTATTTTGGCGGTTTTATTCCAGTGGAAGGAACGAAGGTGGCATCGCTGGGATTCGGTGAAGGGACGTATTGGGGTCAGTTGCTATCTTATTTTGGGAATACAGAGGTGCAAAGCATAAGCGGGAGTCATTATGGACAAACAGGAATTCTGACAAAAATAGGTGGAATGGCTGGTTCTTATCAAAGTTTAATTACTATAACTTGCCCTAGAAATGGTTTGGCTTATTATGGTACGAATGACTTCGATATGGGGTGTCTTGGAGATTTAAGGAATTTTTCTAGCTTAACTTCTATTAATTGTTCAAACGCGGGTGATTGTGATGTTTTATCTGGAGCGGGCTATTTAACAAGTTTGACAAGTTTAACTTCATGGGGAAATAAAATTAGAGATATATCTGAATTGAAATCTTTGGTATCATTAACATATTTAGGTTTGTATAAAAACAATATTTCTGATTTATATGTTCATAGTGAAGATGGAGAAGATATAAGTGTGTTTAGTGAGATGAATAAGCTAGTAACTTTAGATCTTTCTACAAATCAAATTGAAGATTTATCTGGATTGGAATGTTTATTAGACTTTAGAGATGAAAATGGAGGAATGGTCTTAAAGAATCTTAATATCAAAAATAATTCATTAGAAAGATATTCTGTTTCAGGTTATAATAATTTAGGACTAATCAAAAGATTTATAGAAGCGGGTTGCTCTGTATCATATGATGAGAGTGATTTTCAAACAAATTAAAATTGGAGGATGATTATGGACAAAAAGAGAATATTTTTAATAATTTTAGTTGCGTTTATTATTTTAATTGTTATTTTTATGATTATAAAAAATAAAAAATCTGAAACAAAAAATAACTCGTTAAATTCATTAATTCAAGAAACGAAAACAAGAAGTGAATATGATGAATCAAATGGGGTATATACAGTTTATGATAAAAAAACAAATGAAATAATTACAACTACGAATGATGTAGTAGATTTAAAAAGATATGAAGATAATCCAGATTATAATCCAAATCCAGATTATTAGAATTATAAAAAACTGTTAGAAAATTTTCTAACAGTTTTTGTTATTTTAAAAACAATTATTTTTTTGTTAAAAAAGTATTGCAATTTGAAATAAAATGTGGTATTATAATTTCAGTTTTTTTCAATTGATCTTAATTGATTCAA
>CANPWV010000060.1 GCA_947585105.1 uncultured Clostridia bacterium | reverse complement strand
AAAAAATAGCCCTAAATTTAAAATTTTTAGGGCTTATGTTTAAAAAATTTTGGGACATTTTCAAAAATCATTGACACAATTAAATAAATAAATTAATTGTGATTAAAAATGTACACTAAATAAAATTCATCATAAAAGAATAAAACGACTATTATTGTACTGCTTATTTTAGCTGGGGTATCTCTAAACGCAATTATCGGAGATAATGGAATAATTTCTAACGCAATGGACGCAAATATGAAAAATGGTATGGCGATTTTAGAAGAATTCTTACAAGAAAAATATGTTGAGTTATATGATGATGTAAAAGATGATGATAATAAAGTTTTGGCTTTGATAAATAATTCAACTACTTCAAATTATTTTTATAAGCCTGATATGGGAGCGTTACAATATATAGTAGATAGTGAAGGACACGCTCTTTATTTAATAAATAAAGATGGATTACCAAAAGAGATAAAACAAAGTTTAGTAGGCGGAGAAGCCGGAAATAAAAAATATAGTGATTACGCAAGTCTTATAGATGTTTATGGTGTTACAACAGATTTAAAGGTTTATTATTGCTCAAATGGAGTGGACAGTTTATATGGACTTTCAAAAGAAGATTTAGACAATGATAATCCGCTAAGAGTTGTATTTGAAAAAGGATCAGAATTTGCTGAATTAATAACAGGAGAAAATGATAAAGATGTTAAAGCCGAAGATTTAAAAAATGTTAAAGATTTAAATATAGATGGAAGTTCTATATCAAGTTTAAAAGATTTATATAATTTGACATCTTTACAAAGTTTAAGATTGCAAAATTATACAGGAAGTTTGGAAGGACTTGAAAATACTATACAACTTTCAGAAATATTAATTGAAAATCCTAATATTACAAACTATTCACCAATAGGAATGTTAGGAAGTAAATTAACAAAACTTTATTTTTATAATACAACAGATAGTGAAATAGAAAAATTATGTAGTAAAACAAGTATCGGAATTTCAAATTATGATTTACCTAATTTACAATATTTTGGAATAATGGGGTATCTTTTGATATATGATCGTAGTTATACTGAAGGTGGAATAACTAGCGGAGTGAATGAGAAAAAAACAGAAAATACAATTACTAATGTTTTAAATTTAAATAATTTTTCAGATACTACAAAAAAAGCAATTAAATATTTATTTTTAAACAATAATGATATAGAAAGTTTAACTGGACTTGAAGATTTTACAAATGTTTATGCAATAAGAGCTGAGTATAATCAGTTAAAAACTCTTAAAGGATTAGAAAACATGGTTGGCAAAGGGGAAAATATTGGTTTAACTTATATTATTGCATGTAATAATTTATTAGGTGAGGATGAAGTATATAATACAGAGCTAGCTAATGACGGAAAAAATAGTGAGACAGATTGTCTTTCTTATATATATAATTGTGAAGATTTATATTATATTAATGTTAATTCAAATAAGATAAAATGGACAGATTATATAAATAATCTGTCAGCTTTAAAAGAATTTCATATTGGAAGCAATACTGGAATTTGTGATGTTCCATCAATTAAATCTAAAATTTTTTCCTGTTCAAAATACACAATTGATTCAATATATTCATTAGATTTGATTGATGAAAATATTACAACAAAATTAGATTTAAAAGACTATACTTTAAAACTAAGCAATTTAGAAGCAATTAAAAAATGTAGTAAATTAACAGCTTTAAGACTAGATAATATTAAGTTGACAGATAATGGTGGTACTGAAATTGTTGACGAAAATGATTTTAATAATTACTTAAATATTTTTTTAAGTTCATTGACTGGAATGATGGATTTAAGTTTAAATGATATAAGTTTATTAAATTCAATTTCTTTTATTGAAAATATGAATAATATAAGAGCTTTAGGATTGTTAAATACAAATGTTACAGATTTAAATGTTTTAAATTCAAAAACTACTTTGAGGACATTAGGAATAAACAATATAAATATAGATTTAAAAAATATTCAAACAACTATAAATAGACTTAATGCAACTACATCTGCTTGGTTTGGAAATACTTATGGATTATTCATTGATAATTTTCAATTATTAATCAAAATTAAAGAATGTAAAGATATTGAAACTTTAGCTGTTTTTTGGCATGATGATAGAAACGTAGTAGGTGGCGAGACACTTGATTTGACTGGTTGTACATCTTTAAAATATTTTAGAGGGTGTCATTTTAATTATCACGTAATATTTCCTGAATCACTTATAGAAATGAAGGAATGGGCTTATACGAATTTATTACCTGATTTTTCGAATTGTACGAATCTTACTAAAATTTGTTTTGGACTTGATACTTGGAGTAATGGAATAAATGTTGAAACTATGATTAGAAGTTTAGCAAATTGCTCTAGTTTGAATATTTTAGATTTGTCAAGAGTTCAATTTTTTGAAAATTTAAATATGTTTGAATGTTTTGATGGATTAAGTAATTTTAAGGAATTGAAAATAGGTGGTTATGATTATACATACAATAGTACTTTAAAGAGTTTGCTAGGGATTGGAAATTTATCGTTTTTAGAAAATTTAACTATAAATTGTTGCAGTTCTTTAACTGATTTATCAAGTTTATCATTACTTACAAAACTAAAAAATCTAACGATATATAAAGTACCAAATTTTAAGTCTATTCCAAGTCTAATAAATTCTGTTGAAACTTTAACTACAATTTCAATTACAAATTGTAAAATATCTGATATATCAGGGATTACAGGCTTAAAATTAACATCACTTACTTTGTCAGATAATAATGTCTCAAATTTAAAAGCTTTAGAGAATATGACTACTCTTGCAAGTTTGGATTTGAAAAATAATACCATATATGATACATTTTCATATTTAGACGAAGGAGATGTTATGAGAATAGAAAATAATATTGATATATTAGTAAATTTAAATAGAAGTGGCGCTTTGAGAACATTAACTTTAACAGGAAACAAGGGAATAACAAGTCATTCAAAACTCCAAGCTTTGCAATGGAGCAAATTAGAGATTTAATTTTATAAGAAATCACTATACTGATAGAAAGTATAGTGATTTTTTTGATTAACAATTATTTTTTATTAAAAAACTATTGCATTTTGAAATGAAATGTGATAATTGTGAAATTAGCAACATTAGGATATAACATCCACATTACAGTAGAAAAGCAAAAAATTGAAGTTAGCTCCAATCGAATCGATACTAACTTCAATAACTAAGTTAAATGAGGGAAGCCTAGTGCTTTTCTCATTTTTTTATATTATATGTTAAAAACTAAAAAAAGTCAACAATTAGATAGAACAAATTAATTGTGATTAAAATTGTACACTAGATAAAATTCATCATAAAAGAATAAAACGACTATTATTGTACTGCTTATTTTAGCTGGAGTATCTCTAAACGCAATAATAGGTGATAATGGAATTTTGACTCAAGCAACTAGGGCAAAAGAGCTTGCAGAAGAAACTGATAGAAGAGAAAAAATAGAATTAATGGTAATGGGCTATGTTTCAAAAACAGAAAACTCTAAAGAATCATTACCAACATATTTAACAACAAGAGTTGGAAAAGAAA
>CANPWV010000059.1 GCA_947585105.1 uncultured Clostridia bacterium | reverse complement strand
CTAGGAAATAGATCATTTTCAGCGACATAACCACTACAATTCCACAAATACAAATCGTACCAACTATGAGCCGAATCTGAATTCCAAGCATTGAATCTATTTATCAAATTTTGTATTCCAGTCGCATCAATATCAGGATTATTTACTATTAACCTATTTAAACTTGTTGAACTATCTAAAATACTTAAATCTGTCAATGTATTTGATACGCTTCTCAAATCTATTTCATATAAATTCGTCATATATTGAGCAAAATCTATACTATTTACTTGTGTACATCCATAAAGTGATAAAGCTTTCATTCCTGTTAAACCCGATAAAACTGTTTTCATTCCGCTATATTTTACTTCACCTTTTATTTCGTCTTCCATTGGAAGATATATTTGTCCATCTAGTTTTAGTTTTGTTATATCTGTTCTTCCTATTAAATTTAACCATTTTGGTGAATCTGTTGTTAAATATTCATTTAATGTTCCATAAGAGTAATCTAAAACAGTAGCTGTCCCTTCAAATAACTCCCAATATTTTTGAGGTATATTTTTATAGCCATTTATACAATTTTTTATTAATATATTTTGTCCAAACTCTTTATCTTCACTTGTTCCATTTAAAGCCAAATTTAATTCATTATTTATCATTTCTACATTATTGTCTAAATAAATATATTTTAAAGCTTTGCAATGTTGTATATATTTTACACTTTGTAAATGAACATTATTTGCTAAATCTAAATAAGTTACTTTTGAATGATTTTTTAGGCTATCTATATCTGTTAGATTACAATTATTTGCTATCAAATATATAATATCTTTACTATCGTCTATTCCATTCAAACTTTCTAAATTAACATTTCCCTGTACTGTTAATTTTGATAATTTTGAAACTTTCGTATCATTTTCAAGATTTTTCGAACTAAAATCTACCAAGCTTTTTAAAGAACAATTATGAAGTGTTAATATTTCTAGATTTCCATGATCTTTTAAACCATCTATATTCGATAAATTTGAATTACATTGTAATTGAAGTTCTACTATATTTTTAAAATCAATTAATGAATTTACATCTGAAAAACTGTTATTATTTAAATACATATATTTTATTGAATTTTTTATACTATCATTAAAAGCAAATAATCCTGTTTTATCTTTTCCTAAATCACTTACATGACTTCTATTATTGCTTGTCCACTTTAACTTATTAGTTCCATTACTTAGTTCAGCTGGATTTGCAGTATTTTTTACTACATTACTATCAAACATCAAAGTATCTCCGACTTATACCAAAATAAGTTAATTTTGTAAGTTTATCAGCGTTTCTTAATCCTTCTCCTAAATATATAATTTGATTATTTGCAGTTTGCTCATCAATCGTGTTTGGTAAATAAATATACAAATATTGTAGGTTTGGACAACTTGCTAATTTCTTAAAATCACTCACTGTTGTATTTTTCAAATATAAATAATACAAATTTGGGATTCCTTCTATTCCATTCAAATTTGATAAATTTAAGTTTGTTAATGTTAAAGTTTTTAAATTTTTCAAATCTCCCAAACCTGTTATGTCTGTTAATCCTGTATATTTTGAACCATCTAATTCCAAATCATTAAAAACTGCTACATTTCCTAATGTTACTCCGTTTTCACTATCCACATCTACATCATATTTTTCTTTTAAAACTCCTGATATTGCACCTTTTAAACCTGTGTTTCCGTTTACTCCTGTTGCAGGTGAATTTGGATCTATATCATAATTTTCTAAATTTCCATAAACTCCTTCTAATCCATTATTACAATAATAAACCTTTAAATCTCTTGTTATTCCATAAACATCAATTAATCTTGTATAATCGCTGTATTCTGTTGTATCTCCTCCTATCAAGCTTTCTTTAATATCTTTTGGTATATAACTACAACTTTTATCTAATAAATAATAAATCTTTCCATCACTTATTATATAATCTCTTGAGCCATCTTTTAATAAAAGCTCATAATTAAAAACTCTATTTAAAAATTCAATTTCATTTCCATTATCACTATCAGTTACGCTATCGTAATTTTCTACATATTCCTCTTGTAGCCACTCTTCTAACATTGCCATCCCATTTTTAATTTTCGCATCCATTGCGTTTGTAATTACACCATTTTCCCCGAATTATTGCGTTTAGAGATACTCCAGCTAATATAAGCAGTACAATTATAGTCGTTTTATTATTTTATGATGAATTTTTATCTAGTGTACAATTTTAATCACAATTAATTTATTTATCTAATTGTTAACTTTTTTTATTTTAATATATAATAATAAAAAGTGGATTATATTCAAAAAACTGTTAGAAAAATTCCTAACAGTTTTCGTTTTATTTAATTTAAAGCCGAATCAACTTCGTATGTTCCATTTGAAAGTTCAATATAACCTGCTCCAGAGCCTATTCCTTGATTAGAACTAGTTACAGGATCAGTATATGATAATTTCAAACTTTCATCTGTAGAATAATCTCTTAACTCAGCTACATGGTCATTTCCATTTTCTGTTCCCCAAGTTGTTGTATAATTAACTTCTGTTCCAAAAAGTGCTGAATAATATCTATTATCTTGATCTGTCCAAAATCCTAATGATGTAGTTATTTTTAACAGTTCTCCGTTTTGAATATATATTGGACAATATTCAATATTTCCACTTCCATCTGTATATTTATTTCCATTATATGCTTCAACAATCGCTGTTGGTGAAACTCTTATTGTTCCACCCTTACCCGCAACGCCTCCGTCTCCGCTAAATGAGTAACTCCAAACATTAAATCTAGTATATGTTCCACCACCTCCTATCGGTCCAGCTACTTCTCTATAGGTAAAAGCATTTGGTGAATCCCAATATACTAAAAAGTTTCCACCTTGTTCCTTAGTCCATTTATCATTTGCCTTTTCAAAATATCCACTTCCACCACTTCCTGCCATGTCTCTTGATGAATCTGAATCTATACCTTTTTTTCCATTCACACTTGACTCATTAATATATTCTTCACTACCTCCAGAATAACCACCGACCACCACTAATATGATCTCCTCCGACCACCGTCCGAGCTCCGGCCACCGACCAATACCAGCTGCAGGATAACCTCCGGCCACCCCCGACCAGAACCGCTTGACGAAACTCCGCCACTGCCTCCTCCGCCTCCATAAGCTAAAACTTTTAAACTATTGTAAATGTTTACATTTCCACAATTCTCTCCTATTCCGCCATGTTCTCCAGAGTCGTAAGGACTTATTCTTCCTTCGCAAGCATATGAACACCCATTTCCACCGTCTCCACCGTTTCCGACCTATTCCGAGCTCCAGCGCCACCACCGGCCCGCGCCTCCTCTTTGTCCATTTAGTGTACTTCCACCATTTCCAGCATCACCACCAAAAGCAGTTAGTGTTCCTGTTCCAAACAAATTTAGAGTTGCGGTTTCTGGAACATGAATTCCTGCTTTGGCTCCGTGGTCCTCCTTTTGCAGCCTCTGTTGCTCCTGATTGTGAATCTTCTCCTTTTTCTCCAAAACTTGAATTAACTTCTACATTTCCATATACATATAAATTTAAAGTTGCACCATTTGAATATTTCCATATTCCATTTTCATCTTTTTCTTTTACTACTCCTAAATCTATAGCACTTTTATTTGATGTATTTTTATTATCTATTGTCA
>CANPWV010000058.1 GCA_947585105.1 uncultured Clostridia bacterium | reverse complement strand
GAGATTAAGGATTTAGAAAATAGTATTACCGGATATAAAACTGCAAAAGAAATCTTAGAGAGTGATCCTGTTTCTACGGAGGCACTTATTGAGTTTATTGCTAATCAGATAGCAGAGCAAATAAAAAATTCTGGATTTAACAAAGGGAAAATTGTTTTTTCGTATGAGCCATTTAACAAGCACTTAGTAAAAATAGCTGTTTATAATGACTTATATGAAATAATTTTTTTGACAGAGATTGCTTTCGAAGAAACAGTATACGATATAAGTTTTGATTTAAATAGAAACTATGATGGTTTTCCTGATACGATTATGTTTATACATCAGTATACGCCAACTAAATTCTTAATAGATAACGTAGTTACAGTAATGAAAAAATTGATTTGCGAGAGATTACCAAATGTGAAAGTTGAAGTACAATATACGGGAGAGGTCCTTTAATAGGATCTCTCTTTTTTAAAAAAATAAACCGAACAAATGTATTGACAAAAAAATAAAAAAGTATATAATAAATAAAAACGAACAAAAATTCGCTAACATTAGATTTTAAAACAACATATAAAAATAAAGAGAGGAAAGGATTATTATGATAAATACTTTACAAATTAAAAATATAGGAATTATAGATAATATAACAATTAGTTTGAATGAAGGATTCAACGTTTTAACAGGAGAAACTGGAGCTGGTAAAACTCTTATAATTGATTCACTTCAAATATTAGCAGGAGGAAGATTTTCTAAAGAAATGATAAGAAAAGGTGAAAAAAATTCTTTTGTAGAAATGTCTGTAAGTTTGCCAAATCATGGATTTGAAGATGATACAGTTATTATTTCTAGAGAAATAAGTATAACAGGAAAAAATATATGTAAAATTAATGGAAGATTAGTTACAGTTAATCAATTAAGAGAATTTATGAGTAAAATAATAGATATTCACGGACAACATGATAATCAATCAATATTAAATATTAATACACATATAGAACTTATTGATGAATACTCAGGAAAAGAAATAATTAAAATAAAAAATGAGTATAAAAAACTATATCAAAAACGTATTGAAATAAAGTCTGAAATTGATAAAAATTATGGAGATGATAAATTAAAGCAAAGAAAATTGGATTTGTTAAAGTATCAATTAAAAGAAATAGATGATGCTAATTTGAAAATAGGAGAAGAAGAAGAACTAGAAAATAAAAGAAAAGTTATAAGAGAATCAGAAAATATAGTTGCAAACTTAAGGGAAACTGAAAATCAATTAAATGAAAAAACAATAGATAGTATTAATATTGCAATAAAATCTATGGAAAAAATAGAAGAATTTAATGAAAAATATTCAAAAATATTATCAACACTTAAAGAATGTTACTATGAATTAGAAGAAGTATCTAGAGATATATCATTTTTTAACTCTGATATTTGCTTTAATGAAGAAGAACAAGAAATTATAGAAGAAAGACTATATTTAATAAATTCTTTAAAAAGAAAATATGGAAATAATGTTGCAGAAATAATAGATTATAGAACGAAAATAAAAAGAGAAATATATGAAATAGAAAATATGGATGAATATGTGAAATCTTTAAAAGATAATCTTAGTAAAATTGAAGATGAAATGTATGAAATTTCAAAAATGATGAATAAAATAAGAACTAAATACAGCAATCAATTAGAAGAAAAAGTTAATAATGAGTTAAAAGAACTAGAGATGAAAAATGCTATTTTTAAAATAAAATTAGAATTTTCAGAAGAAAGACAATTTAATATAAATGGGTTAGATTGCCTTGAATTTTTAATTTCTACAAATGTTGGTAGTGAAACAACACAATTAGTAAAAATTGCCTCAGGAGGTGAAATGTCTAGAATAATGTTAGCAATAAAAAGTGTGCTAGTAGATATAGATAAAATTCCAGTTGTAATTTTTGATGAAATAGATACTGGAGTGAGTGGTATAGCAGCAATTTCAATAGGAGAAAAAATTAAAAAAATTTCTAAAAAACATCAAGTCATTTGCGTAACACATTTAGCTAGTATTGCTGCTAGAGGAGATTATAATTACTATGTATGTAAAGAGGTAGAAGAAAATGAAACAAAAACAAAAGTAAAATTATTAAAAGAAGAGGAAGTATTATTAGAAATTGCTAGAATATCTAGTGGAAATATAACTGAAATATCTATAAATCATGCAAAAGAACTTAGAAAAATGAGAATAGCTTAGAAAAAGTAAAAAAATTTTTTTATACCTTTAAAAAATATTTATTTATATGTATAATTAAATTAAGGTTAATTAATTTACCCAGTTTGATTAATCTAAAAGCAATATTTGCAAAAAAGAGGAGTAAAAGATGAAAAAACTAACATTATTCTATTACAACTATGTATACCCCAACAAAGAAAACCCAGAACCTAGCGATTGGAACACAAAATACATGCGCAGGCAGGAAGAAAGAAAAAAGGCTGAGCGGAATGCTAAGCGGAGGAGAGCTTGTAGAAAATTAAAGTATCCTGCTATTTATGTAATGTTTTTTTGCATTCCCTTCATAACAATGTGGCTTATGTTATCTGCAGCAGGAAGAAATTATGACGCAGTGCGCAAAAACAATACCAATAGCAATACCACAGCTAAAGAGATCAGCGAAACCATACCTAGAATTTCAGCTTATGAAGCTGGAAATACATATTTCTACAACATTAGTCAGGAAGACAAAATCAATATGGCTAAAGTAGTATATGTTGAAGCAAGAGGAGAGGAATTTGAGGGACAGGTGGCTGTAGCCGCTGTCATACTGAATCGCTACTATTGTAGTGATCCTAACTGTTTTGATACAGATTCTATTTATAGTGTAATAACGCAACGAGGTCAATTTTGTGACATCAGTCACGTAAGCAACGAAAATCTCAATGAGTGCCCTTCTTGCTTTGAAGCTGTTGAAGCTGCATGCAAAGGTTGGGATCCAACAAGAAGAATGTTCGAGGATGGAGCTTTGTACTTTTATGCACCTGCAGGCGTAACTGGATATCAAGCTGAAATCCGTGAAGGAGTTAAAGGTCTTAACATAGGCAACCACCGGTTTCACATTGACTTTAATACCCCATAATCCAATTTACTCTTATACAAAGTCGGTCAGATAATATATTTATTAAGACTGACTTTGTACTTATTTTAAAATATTTAATTAACTTTATTTGGTCAGGCACGAATAACAAAACAGAACATATATTAATTTATGACAGAAAGTTTATTGGAGGTATATGCATGTTTTTATTTTTGGTGCCTAATTTTTTTGTTTTAAGCCAAATAATATTTGGAGTAGGATATATACAAAGCGGAAATTTGTTTCCAGAGCCACTAACTCAAGAAGAAGAGAGAATTTATTTAGAAAGAATGAAAAATGGAGATGAAGAAGCTAGAAATATTTTGATTGAAAGAAATTTAAGATTAGTTGCGCATGTATCCAAAAAATATGCTTCAACTAATATTGATCAAGATGATTTAATATCTATAGGTAGTATAGGTCTTATTAAAGGAATAAATAGTTTTGATATCAATAAAAATTTTAAACTTGCAACGTATATTGCAAAATGTATTGAAAATGCAATACTAACATATTGACCATGAAAGAAGAAATAAACTATATTTTTACATATATAAAAAGTTTGTATAATTCAGTTATATCAATGAATATAGAAAGAACAATATTAGAAAAAAAGGATATTACTGGATTATCAATAGGAGAACAAATTAGACATTTTAGAATGATAAAAGGATTTACTCAGAAACAGTTAGGAAAAGAAATAGGAATTGACAGAGCTTATATCTCTGAAATAGAAATTGGTAGAAAAGAACCAAGTATAAGAGTGTTAAAAAAAATAATTCAAATATTAGATGTAGAAGAAAAAATTAAAATTCCAAAATACATTTTATTTCTAATGAATAAC
>CANPWV010000057.1 GCA_947585105.1 uncultured Clostridia bacterium | reverse complement strand
CCAAAACTTGGATTAATTGGGTACTTAATTTCAATTTATATGAGCGAGATTTTAAACTTTACAATAAGTCTAATTCAATTAATAAAAATTGTATATTTTAGAAAAAAAGGAAGAATTTAAAATTCTTCCTTTTTAATTAATGAAATTATATGTATCATCAGGACTTGAAATTCCTTCTAAATTATAATAACTTTCTGGAACTTCCCCTACAATTATTGCTTCTGTTAATAAAACTTCAGTATCTACATTTTTTCTAAAAGTATCAAAAGGTGTTAATATTCCTATTGTTGTATCAATGTCCAAATAGATTTTATGATGAGTTTGATTTATGCCTACAGACGTAAACTCTGTTCTAACTGTTGCATCTATGTTTCCTGCACTTTCTAATTCTAAATTAAATTGTGGCTCTATTTTATTTAAAACACTTATGCCACTAACAGATCCCATATTTATAAAAACTTCAATTCTAGGTATCTTATCAAACTCTCTTTGTATATTACTTGTAATTGTACTTACTATTTGGTTTATATAAACTGAATTTGCTTTTATCAAACTAATTTTACCACTTACATCTTTTTCTATGCTTATCAAATCATTATATGAATAGTTTTTCATAACTTTATTTACTTCATCATTTACTATCTTATTCCCCTTAGATGATGCTGCTGTCTCACAAGAGGTTTTAAAAACTGGATATGCTGACCACAAAAACATTATACAACTTAGCAAAATAGATACTAGCAATATAAGTAAGACTATTTTTACACTATTTATATTTTTCAAATTTGGTAACCTAATTCTTCTTCTAGAATATAGTTTATCCCTCATATTCCCTCCAAATTGATAAAAGACGGCTTTCCCGTCTTTATCTCATAATATAAAGTCTATCTCCTACATTAATCTTATTAGGCTCTTCTATCTTATTTATTGAAATTATATCATCCATATTTACTCTAAATTTTTTTGCAATTTTCCATAATGTATCCCCGCTCTTTACAAAGTACATATACATTTTGTATTCACTATCTTCTTCCATATCGCTACATTTTACGTCTTCTATTATGTTTATACGTTTCATATCGTTATTATTTTTTCTAACACTAATTTCTACATTACAATCAACATTTTCATTATTAATAGAAAATTGTTTATTTACTATATTAAAATCTAAATCTCCATCTGCTCCTTCAAATTTTACCATAAATGGTAGTGTAAACGTCTTTACATTTAGTCCATTTCTATTATCTGCTTCATAGTATACATTCAAATTTAATTCACATTCATAAGTTATAAAGTTACCTGACCTACTCGTATTTACTGTTTTAGGTGTACATTTAACATCATATATATTTAGAATATCTTCTACCAATATTTTTTCATTAATATTTACTCTCTCAAAGTGAGCTTGACTATTTACCTGTACTTCTACATCTCTTCTTGTAAAATCGACATTACTTCTTATTCCATACAAGTCTTGAATTACCTCAACAGTTTTATTTTCAAAAGCTTCACATTGAACATCAAAATCTATTTGGCAATTTATACTATTCATTTCACTAGAATTAGCCTTGAATAACATATTTCTAATATAATATTCTACATTACATGTATTTTGATCTGTTATATTTTGCAAATCTATAAAACTCATAACTGGTATTGTTGCACTTGTAACCCCTATATTTCCCTCTTCTGATAAAAATATTATTTTTACATTACAATCGGCTTTTGCTAAAACTTTATTATAGCTTATCTTATTTTCAAGATTAGTTATCTCTACATCAGTTTTTAATATTTCTGCAACCTTATAATTTCCATCAACAGAAATATTCTCTTTTATTGATGTTTTTGTTTTATTTATGCCTATTACAGAGTTAATTTCAAACTTTTCTTTTAATTGCTGTACACCTTCAAATTCATCTAATTTACTAGTAATTTCAACTTCACTAGTCTCATAAACTTCTGTCCTTATTCTAACATTGGCTTTAATGCTTAGTTTTCTCTCATTCAATACTTTAGATTCAATAGTATCTAATATTATGTTTTCTTTTGAAAAACATTTTTCTGAAATACTATTTTCTTCTATATTTTCTGAAAAAGTTAAGGTTGTTTGAATACTTCTTGTTTCACCATTGTCTGCTAAGTACACAATATACGTATCTATGTTTCCATCTACTCTAATTCTTCCAGTCGTAATGTCTTTTTTACAAATATAAGCTATACCATTAGTATTTATTACATTTACAATATCAGGTTTTATATCAGGAACAATAATATCTCCATTAACCTCTAATATTTTTGTATTACTAGCAGTTTTTTTATTTACAACTACTGTATTTTTCTCCATAAAAATATCCTCCTTCAATCGTATCTATTTATTCAATGTATATGAGGATAAATAAAAAAAATTCCTAAATAATTAGGAATTTTCTATTGCTTCTTGTCCCATTTTTGTTTTTTTAATTTCAAGTTGTGGTTGTACTAAAGGCTCATACGTTTCGCCATTATACATGCTAACTTCAACTGATCTTGTAAATAAATCTGTATAATTGTAAGACCCAACCCTGTTTGCTTCTTCAAATTTTACTCTAAAATAACTTTGATATACATTTTCAATTATTGCTGATTTTTCTTGTGGTTTACTTCTTTTTCCAGGTGACTCCTTAATAATTATTTTTTGTCCTATGTTATCTCCAATGTTTTTTCTTAAGTCTGCAATTTCAGATCTGTAAATTCCCATTTCCAATCACCTACTTCTTTCGATTTGATGTACTTTTTATATCACAGGTAGGTCAAATTGTCAAAAACTGTCGACAGTTCATTTTTCTCCGTATTAGTTTAATACCAAGGTTTTTATAAGTTTTCTTTTTGTTTTTATCATTTGTGTTACAAATTTATTTCATTTTTGTAACGTAATTTTTCATGTGTTTTTATACACTTTTTAAAAAACTTTTCTTCTCATAACTTCATCATTTTCCATTTTTTCATGACTATATTTTAATTTAGTTGCTAATCCACCTCTTATATGTCTTTCTGCTTTATTTTTATCTAATACTTTTCTAACCTCCATAGCTAAAGCATAATTAATTTTTAATAAACGTTGGCTTACATCTTTATGTATGCTACTTTTACTAATACCAAATTTTTTAGCAGCACCTCTAACAGTATCTTCTGTTTCAATTATATATTGTGCAACTGCAATTGCACGCTCTTCTATAGATAAACCTTTCATATTTAGAAAACCTCCAAATGAATACTTTTGTTTAAGTGTATTCATTTAAAGTTTGTACTAGAACAAATAAATGCCACCAATTTTTAATTGGTGGCATTTATTACTGTTAGACCTTAATATTCTTCTATTCTTACATAAATTTTTTCTTCTTCACTATAGATTTTTTCAATTTCTAATTTTGTAATTTGATTATCATCATTAAATGCCATTTTATTCATTGCATCTAAGATAATTTTTACAATATTATCTATATCTGGCTTCTTTGTAGGGCTTAATTTTCCATCTAAAATTTGTTGTTTTTCTTTCTTAGTAATATTACTTTTTGGAATTTTAAAATAAGCTATTATTTTTACAAAAACTCTTCCTTGCATTGGCTCATATTTTGGATATTTTATTTTAAAATATTGCTTTATTAACATCTCATAATCTTTTGTATTTGAAGGAGTATAGGCCTGTCCCGTATAGGTATTAACTCTTGGTCTTGCTTTTCCTTTTATATCTCCAATTACTTCAAATTCGTACATCATAATTTATTTATCCTTTAATAGTTACCTTTATTCCATTTTTTCCAGCTTGTAACCTTGCATGACCTCCAACAGGAAATGTAATAATTGGAGTTGAATGTCCAAAATCTGCTCCAGCTATTACTGGAATATTTTTTAATTCTGATTTATTTTTTATAAGTTTAAACCATTTTTCCTTATTCATCATAGTCTTTTTCTGACTTCTTCCTAAAACAATACCTTTTACAGTTTTAAATTCTGGCATATGCATTATTGATTGAAGATTTCTATCAAATTCCATTAGAAAAATACTACCAGCTAAATCATCATCTTCTAAAAATAATATTTTATTTTCTATATTAGGCATGTATTGAGTTCCTTGTAATAGATTTAAAGTACATAAATTTCCTCCAACTATATCTCCTTCTGCAGTTCCCTCATTTATAATAAACATTCCATCATTTTTTATAAATTCTCTATTTCCTTGATCTGCAAACCATAAGTCATCACTCCATTCTTTTGAAGAAACTACTTCAAATTCATCTTCTTGGAAAAACATTTTTCTAAAATATTCTAAA
>CANPWV010000056.1 GCA_947585105.1 uncultured Clostridia bacterium | reverse complement strand
TTTTCATAAAAAAACCCTCCTTAATAAAATAAAAAAATAAAAATAAAAATAAAAAGCAAAAAGCGAATCCGGAGCGCAAGGTGTGACGGATTCGCAAGGAAAAAGCTGTGGAAAAAAAGAGGAAAAACTAAAAAAATATTACAAATATATATTATTTTCGTAACATTTGAAATATTTGTTTATTATAATAGATACTTAATATATAATATATCTAGATTTTTACATTAAAAAAGGATTTTTTACATGGAGATAATATTTATAATAATGCTTTTTTGTATGGGAACAGTGTTTGGAAGTTTCTTTACTCTAGCGGTATATAGAATTCCACTTGGTCTAGACATTACGCACGAAAGAAGCTTTTGCCCAAATTGTAACCATAGACTAGAATTCAAAGATTTAATTCCTATTTTTAGTTATTTGTCTTTGAAAGGAAAATGTAGATATTGCGGTGAAAAAGTAAGAATAAGATATTTGCTTTTAGAAGTAGTGTCTGGACTTGTTTTTGTAGCTTCATATTTTTCATATAAATTAACTTTTCCTTTCTTTACTATAGAGCAAATTTCAGGACTTATTTCATTTGTATTATTTTATGTTACAAATTCAATAATTTTGGGAATTGATAAAGAATATATACAAATTAACAAAAAAGTATTATTGTTTGGAGTGATTTGTCAAACAATATATATGTTATTTTTATATACATTTGAAAAGATTAGTTTATATAGATATGGAATATATTTATTAATTTTGTTAATACTATTTTGCTTAGATACTTATTATATAAGAAGAAAATCTAAAAATTATTATTTTATTCAAATATTAATGTTAATAGTTTATGAACTAGCTTTTATAGATAATTTGTGGATTGCTCTTGGCTCAATGATTGCGAGCGTTTTAATTTCTTTAATCTACTATATATATAAAAGATCAAAGAAACAAACGAAAATTCCGGTTGGTTTTGGAATAGCTATATCTTCAATTTTAGGAGTTTTAATTGGAAATATAATAATTTAATTTATTTAAATTTTCGGAGGAAAATTATGATATTAAAAAAACTTTTTTGTAAATTAAAAGAAAAAAGAGGAATTACTGGAGCTGACGTTGCAGCGGCGGTTTCTGTAATTGTTTTAACAGTTGGAATTGTAACCGCAATATATGTAAATACTTTAAATAAATCAAAAGATAATATAAGGTACGCAAACGCAGTTCGTATTGCTACAAATATTATGGAAAATATTCAAAAACAGCCTTTTGAGTATTTAACAAGTGCTGTTACAGATGATGGAACTGTAACTCAAAAAGGAAATGGCAGAAAGATATTTGAAACAAAGATTCCAAGCGGATTTGAAGTTACTGTAACTGCTACAAAAGGAACAGATGAGATCGATGTTGCACGTGAAGTAATTGTAGCTGTTAAATATAAATCAAATAATACTTATAAAACAATTTCATTAAGCTCTGTAAAAGAAAAAGAATTAATAGATATGACAAATAATCCAGATTTTAGTTTAATTCCTGGATATAATCCAAATGATGGAACAAAATATTATTATCCTGTAGTAAAAGATGAAACTAATAGTAGTTATAAAGTTACTTCAACAGAAGATATAAATTGGTTTGATTATGAAGAAGGAAAATATGCTCTTGTTTGTGTATCTTCATCTAATATAAACGTTGGCGGAACAGCTAGTGGCGATGTTTATGTTTGGATTCCTCGTTTTGTTGTTGACTCTAGTAAAACAGGAACAGATGCTATTCAATTCTTATATGGATCATCAGATTATAAAATTACGTTTAATTCTTATTCAGGAACTAAAGAATTATTCGCTTATGGATTATCTATAACAGGAGGAGTTCCAGCTACATTTGATTCTGGTTTTACTTATTCAGGATTTCAGTCTCGGAGATGGATTTTCTGGAGTATGGTATAAATTAAATGAAGAAAACGATGGAAATGTAAAAACATCAACAGTATCTTTAAATCAAAAAATTAAATGTATAAACGCAAGTTTACCAGAAAGTTAAAATAAAAAATAGAAGCATGAACTTTAGGTCCATGTTTCTTTGTTTTTTAACTATAGTTCTTCAATTTCTTCTTTAGTCAAGCCAGTCGTTTCTATAATAGTATTTATATCAATACCTTTAGCTAATAAATTTTTGGCTATTTTCATTGATTTTTGTTTTTCACCTTGTTCAATACCTTGTTCAATACCTTCTTCTTTGCCTTGCTCTTTACCATTATTGTAAGCATGTTCTAGTCTTAAATTCTCCTCAATTTGTTCGTCTACTTTAGCGTCAATAGCATCCATTAGTTCTTCGTCTTTTAATATTTCTTCTGCCATTTTGTTTACATCTCTTATATCTTTGTTCATATTAAATAGCCCCTCCAATTCTTCTTTATTTAACTGACAAGATAAATATGCAAGCCATTGTTCTTCAAGTGTTACGATTTCTGTTACTTGTTTATAAAACTTTGGAAGTTGTATAAAATGATATGTAATATCTTCTGATAAAACTTCGCCATTTGAATTTCTTATAATCTTTGAAAATTCATGATATGGTCCATCTTTAAATTGTTCAAAATCAGTAATCCAAATAACAACAGTTTTTTTAGCTAAATTATAATCTTGACCTTTTTTCAAAGAATTATAAAATATTTTGCTTGCATGAAATTCTCCTCGTTTAATAATATTATACTCGTTATAATTTTGTATTTCAATATCTATTATCTCTTTTTTTTCATCTTTTTTATATATTTCAGCTAAAATATCTACTTTTACTAATTTATTTTGGGGAACTTCTCGATCTAAAGAAACTTCATTTTTTATTTCTATATCAATAATTTTGGTATTTAAAATAGCTTCTAAGAAACTTTTTAGAAAAACAACATTATCATTAGAACCAAAAACAATTTTAAAAATATCATCTCTACGAATACTTATTTCATCTCTTCTAAAGTGTTTATAGGGATGAGAATTATCGATAATAAGGCTCATAGTTTCACCTCCATCTAAGTCATTATTTTACTTGTATTAGATAAACTATAATTTAACATAATTGGAAATAAACTTTTAAGACTTAAAAAGTTTATAAGAATAAAAATATATTTTACATTACTAATAACAAGTAATGACTTGTGAACTATTTTAGCACGAAAAAACGAATATGTCAAGAAATATATTGAAAAAAGGAGATAAACTCATATAAAATCATATTTATAGCTATTTTTGGGCTATAATGAGAATTGATAGATGTTGAAATCTATTAAAAAATTCAATATAATAAATTTATAAAAAATAAAGAGGAGGTATTTAATATGAACAAGAACATAAGAGATGTAAACAAAATGGCTGAAGCAATATTAAAAGACGAAGAACTAATGGATGCTATTGACGCTAAAGTAGACGAACAAATTGAGAAAAAGTTAAGACTAGAATTCGCTTATGAACAAGGTGAGAAACAAAAATCAATGGAAATAGCCAAAGAAATGAAAAAAGCCAATAAACCAATTGAAGAGATTATTCAATTCACTGGCTTAACTAAAGAAGAAATAGAGGAATTGGGCTAGTAGTTAGAAGTTAGAGAATTAGAGGTTAGAAAAATAGACTGAATTTTTGTTTTATAATTCAGTCTATTTTTTAAAACTATAAAAATCTAATTAAAGACTTTTTATTCAAAAGTCCATAGAAATAAGTAAAAAATAAAAAGAATGGATAAAATCCCCATTCTTTTTTTGTAAAATAAACATATATTAATTTTTTATTAAAATATTTTATTTAGCAGCAAAAGCAGTAATAGTTGCACCTAATCTACCACTTTGAGTTATAGTAAATTTATAAGTAGCACCTTTAGCTGTCATTTCAGCATCTACTATTGTTCCATTTGTTCCCGTTCCGCTCGCAGTATATGTTCCTTTTACAGTAATTACATATCCATTTTCCATATTTATTATATCATCATCAATAATATCATTTGTACCTAAATAATCAATAAAATTAGTACCTCTATTCTCTGGAGCAGAAGCAAATTTTGCTTGAGCACCAACTAAAGCTCTTTCTAAAGCTTCTTTAGCATCAGCAGTGTTAGTTTCTGAAGAAGCATTTTTCGCTTGAGTTAAAACACCGTTGTCACCAACAACAAGTGAAATAGAAACACCTGCTAAGATTAATAAAACGATAATAGTGATTACTAAAGCAACAAGTGTAATACCTTTATTTGATTTCATATTTATAACCTCCATCTTTTATTATTTTTTAAAATTATTCAGTAATTGAAATATTAACAGCTAAATAATCTTTTGGTGATGTCGCTGAAATAGTATAATTATATACTTTTCCTTTGTCACCTTTTTTAATTGTACCTGCAGTATAATCATCTGAACCTGGGTCAATAGTATATCCTGATTCTTTTAATACAGGATAATTTGTACTTTCATCATCTTCACCAGAAGTTGCATCATGTGATTTACCTAGCCAATCAATAAAATATGCATTAGGATGAGTACTCAAATATGTGATAAAATCACCTTGAGCACCAACAACAGCTCTCTGTAGAGCTTCTTCAACTGCAGCTTTCTCAGTTTTTGAAGTAGCGTTGTCAGCCTGAGTAAGAACGCCATTATCACCGAACAACTAAAGAGATAGAAACGCCAGCTAAAATAAG
>CANPWV010000055.1 GCA_947585105.1 uncultured Clostridia bacterium | reverse complement strand
AGCAGTATTAAATTGGAAATCTTCAATATTTTTAGCCATTGATTTTATTGTTTGATTTTTAAGTCTTAAAAGTTCTTCTTCTTTTAATTCAACTTTATCTGAATTTCCGCTAATTTCTAAAGTCTTTTGAACTAAAGTTTCTACTCTTGCAAAATATTTAGTCATAGCTTCAATTCCCTTATCATCCCAAGGTCCGCCTTTTCTATAATCAAAGCCAAACATCAAATACATTCTAAATACATCTGATCCATATTTATCAACATATTCATCTGGTGAAACTGTATTTCCTTTTGATTTACTCATCTTATTTCCATCAGGTCCTAATATTAAACCTTGATGTATTAACCTTGTAAATGGTTCATCAAAATTCAAATAACCCATATCACGTAAAGCTTTTGTCATAAATCTTGTGTAAATAAGGTGCATTGCGGCGTGTTCTTTACCACCTACATAACAATCAACTGGGCTCATTTTATTTACATTTTCTTTACTAAATATCTCTTTATCATTTTTAGAATCAGGATATCTTAATTGATACCAAGAAGAACATACAAAAGTATCTAAAGTATCAGCTTCTCTTTGAGCTGGCTTTCCGCATTTTGGACATTTACATTCCATAAATTCTTTGCTTTTCTTAAGTGGTGATATTCCATCTGGCTTAAATTCGACATTATATGGAAGTAATACTGGTAAATCTTCCTCTGGAACTACTACTGTTCCACAGTCATCACAATAAATTACTGGAATTGGAGCACCCCAATATCTTTGACGAGAAACTAACCAATCTTTTAATCTAAAGTTTACTGTTTTCTTTCCAACACCAATTTTAGCTAAGTCTTCTGTTATCTTATTTTTAGCGTCTTCTGATGTCAAACCGTCATATTTTCCACTATTTGTTAAAACACCATATTCTATATATGGAAGTTCACATTTTTCTCCATCTTTTTTAGGCTTTATTACTTGTTTTATAGGCAAATTATATTTTGTAGCAAAAGCAAAATCTCTCTCATCATGAGCTGGAACCGCCATAACAAAGCCCGTTCCATAATCTTCCAAAACATAATCAGCAATCCAAATTGGAACCTTATCTCCTGTTAAAGGATTTATAGCGTAAGCACCCGTAAATGTTCCTGTCTTTGGCCTTTCAGTAGATAATCTATCGATTTCTGTTAATTTTGAAGTTTCAATTCTATAATCTTCAACAGCTTTTTTATATTCATCTGTCACTATTTCATCTACTAATTTACTTTCAGGCGCCAAAACAACATATGTAACACCATTTAAAGTATCAGCTCTTGTAGTAAACACAGTAATATCATGTTTTCCATCTTCTGTTTTAAATGTTATTTCACTACCAGTTGATCTTCCTATCCAGTTTTGTTGAACCTTTTTAGTAGATTCTGGCCAGTCTAATTTATCTAAGTCATTTAATAATTCATCAGCATAATCTGTAATTTTAAAGAACCATTGGCTTAACTTTTTCTTAACTACTACGGTTCCACATCTTTCACAGCATCCATCTATAACTTGCTCATTTGCAAGAACAGTTTTACAACTATCGCACCAATTTACAGGAGCCTCTTTTTTGTAAGCTAAGCCAGCTTTATATAATTTTACAAATAACCATTGTGTCCATTTATAATAATTTGGCATACAAGTCTGAACAGAATAACTCCAGTCATAACTTCCACCCATTTCATTTAGTTGTCTTTTCATAGTTTCAATATTTTTCATAGTTGAATCTTCTGGATGGATTCCAGTTTTTATTGCGTAATTTTCAGCTGGAAGTCCAAAAGCATCAAATCCCATTGGATGAAATACGTTATACCCCTTCATTTTCTTAAATCTAGCAAACGAATCAGCTGGCGCAAAATTAAACCAGTGACCTAAATGAAGCTTCGCACCACTTGGGTATGAAAACATTTCCATTGTATAATATTTTGGCTTTTTACTATTTGGATCATAATTATTTAATCCTGTTTTATCCCAAATTTCTTGCCATTTTTTGTCTGTTGCTTTTGAATAATTCATAATTTATTCCTCCATTTTACTTCCTCTAATAGTATTAAAAATAACATAAAACCTTAAATAAGTCAATGTTATTTAAGGTCTTTTTAAATATTTATCTTCTACTTGCTCTGTCCATAGTATCTAAGCTATCTAAGGCCTTTCCAGTTCCTATTGCTACGCAAGATATAGCGTCTTCAGCAATCATAACATTTATTCCTATTTTCTCTTGTAATAATTTGTCTAACCCCTCTATCAAGCAACCTCCGCCAGTCATATAAATTCCTTTGTCACTAATATCTGCGGCAAGTTCTGGTGGTGTTCTTTCTAAAACAGAATGAACCGCATCAACTATCATCATCGCTGGTTCCTCTAGGGCTTCCATTATTTCGCTAGAATAAATTGTTATTGTTTTCGGAAGACCTGAGCTTAAATCTCTTCCTCTAACATCCATTTCCATATCTTGTATTCTAGGATAAACACAGCCAATTCCAACTTTTAGCTCTTCAGCTGTTCTTTCGCCAATAATAACATTATGTTTCTTTTTTATATATTTAACTATATATTCATCAAATTTATCTCCGGCAACTTTTATCGAATTGCTAACAACGGCTCCGCCAAGCGAGATTACAGCGATATCAGTAGTTCCTCCACCAATATCTACTATCATATTTCCACATGGTTTTGCAATATCAATTCCAGCTCCAATTGCAGCAGCTATAGGCTCTTCAATTAAATAAACTTTTCTAGCACCAGCATTTGAAGCAGCGTCTATAACCGCTTTTTTCTCAACTTCCGTAACAATTGATGGAATACAAATCATAATTCTTGGAGCAAACAAAAACTTTCCTCCAACTTTATTTATAAAGTATTTAAGCATCTTTTCAGTAACAGTATAATCAGATATAACCCCATCTCTTAAAGGTCTTGTGGCGACTATATTTCCTGGTGTTCTTCCAAGCATTCTTCTAGCCTCATGACCGATAGCGACTACATCTCCTGTTAAATTATTAACAGCAACAACAGAAGGTTCTCTTAAAACTATTCCTTTACCCTTAACATAAGCAATTACAGTAGCTGTACCCAAATCTATACCTATATCTTGTCCAAACATTATTCGAAAATTTCGCCTACCTTTCAAGAAAAATTAAATTACAAATTTGTTACAATTATATTACATCTAATCAAAAATTACAACCCTAATTTTTAAAAAATTAAAATATATTTTGAACAGATAATTCATATTTTCCTTCTAAATATTTAATAAGCCTTTTAACCTCTGAAGTTGTAGTTTTAGCATCCATCCAAACTTCATTTTTTATTTGAACATATAAAACATCTAATTTTGAATTTATTTTTTCAATTTCATCATGCTCAATAAAACAACTTAAAATATCCTCTCTTTTCTTCCATTCTTTTCTTGCGTTAATTGCTAATTTTTCAAGTTTTTGGGAATCATAATTTTCTTTTTCATCTTCAAAAATCGTATAAAGTTTATCAATATTTTTATTAACTTTTTGAATTGAATTTTTAGAATAATTTTCAAAAATAATATCTAAAATTATGACAATAATAACAATAACAATAGCAATTATAAGAGTTTTATATTTACTAAAATTTAACTTTCCTCTTTTTTCTGACAAAACATATCTCCCTTTCCATTTAAAGTAACTACTAGAGCCTCTTCTGGCTTAAATCCGAATTTTCCTACTTCTTTTTCTAGCCATACTTTATCTTTTCCAATTTTTTGTAAATTATCATTTAAAATAACTCCGTCAATTACTAAATCATAAGGAATACCAGTATAATTTGCTTGAAGTTCTAAATCTTCTAAAGTAGGAGTTCTTTTTCCAGGTTTTACTATTACGCTTAATTGTCCGGGAAGTCTCTAAAATTGCGTATTCTACATCACCTAAATCAAAAATACTCTGCCCTCTTAATCTTTCTTGGAGTTCATTTATTGTAAAGTTTTCATGAATCAAAGCCTTTTCATCAATTTTGCCATTTTTAATTAGTATTGAAGGTTTTCCACTCAAAAAAGCTCTCAATCTAATACTTCTAATACTAATGAAGGAAATTATTAAGTGCATTACCAAAAGCGCAAATATAGGAATAATTCCTAAATAAATCGGAAGACCTGTGTTTGCCATAGGTGTACAAGCAAGATCTGCTATCATTATTGATATTGCAAGTTCAAAAGGCTCTAACTGACCAATTTCACGCTTGCCCATAAATCTCATAACAAATAAAACTATTAAGTACAAAATTATACTTCTTACAAAACTTAATAACATTAAAAATCTTCTCCTTATATATTTTTCCTGTATATTTTTTGCAAAATTATTTAAAATATACTTATATTTATGAAATACGAAAGTTTTTATAAATACAAAATTGTAGGCTAGTTTTTGAAATTATCCTAAGAAAGGAAAGAGATTAAAAATGGACAATAACACTTCAAATGTAGGTGGTAACCAAGGTGTAATGAGCGCTATTGGTCAAATTTTAGGAAGATTTATAGTAGCTGCTATAATACTTGGAATTACTGCTTTCTTTACACCAAATTTCTCCATTAGTAATATATGGGCATTAGGATTATCTGCTATTGTTTTAACTGTTATGGATTACTTAATAGTTAAAATAACAGGCTTAAATG
>CANPWV010000054.1 GCA_947585105.1 uncultured Clostridia bacterium | reverse complement strand
GGTTCACATATGAATTTTGCATAATTCCTCTTATCGTCTGTCTCACTACATACAATATTTGGTTTTTCAAATTCAATCATTTTTACCTCCTAATAGGTTCTTAACCTTTATAAATTTTACATCTTAAGTACAAAATTCTAAGCGCAATACGATTTCTAGATAAGAAATCATATATTTCGAATAAAATTCTAATTTTCGAAAAACTAAAATTTTATTTAGAATATAACTCAACTATTAAGTGTTCTTCTACTGGAATATCAATTTCTTCTCTAGCTGGTAATCTAACAACTTTACCAGATAAATTTTTTTCATCTAATTTTAACCAATCAGGTAGAGTTACTTTATTTTTCTCTAAATTTTCTTTAATTATTTTGTTGTCTTTTCTAATTTCTCTTACTTTAACAACATCACCTGGTTTTACTAAATATGAAGCAATATCAACTTTCTTTCCATTAACTTCAATATTTCCATGTGTTACTAAAAGTCTAGCTTGTGGTCTTGTAGTTCCGAAACCTAATCTAAATACTACGTTATCTAATCTACTTTCTAATATTTGAAGTAAATTTTCACCAGTAATACCTTTTTTACTATTAGCCATTTCAAAATAGCCCCTAAATTGTTTTTCTAAAACACCATAAACAAACTTTGCTTTTTGTTTTTCTTTTAATTGAAGACCATATTCGCTAACTTTTCTTTTACTATTATTAGAATTTTTCTTACTTTTCTTGTTATATCCAAGATAAGTAGGATCAATACCTAAACTTCTGCATCTTTTCAATACAGGATCTTTATATCTAGCCATTTTTATTATCTTCCTTTCTATACTCTTCTTCTTTTTGGTGGTCTACAACCATTATGTGGAATTGGAGTAACATCTTTAATCATTGTAATATCTAAACCTGCAGTTTGAAGCGCACGAATTGCAGCTTCTCTTCCTGAACCAGGTCCTTTTACAAATACTTCTACTGTTTTCATTCCATGTTCGATTGCAGTTTTTGCAGCTGTTTCAGCAGCTTGACCTGCAGCAAATGGTGTACTTTTTCTTGAACCTTTGAATCCTAATTCTCCAGCACTAGCCCAAGAAATTACATTTCCTTGTGTATCTGTTATAGATACAATTGTATTATTAAATGTTGAATGAATGTGTGCAGAACCTTTGTCTACATTTTTTCTTTCTCTTTTTCTAACACCTGTTGCTTTTTTACTAGTACTACTTGTTTTTGCCATTTATTAACTTCCTCCTTATAATATCAGTGGAAAACTATGGTTTTCCTACACTATAATTTAAAATCTAAGCTTTTGCTTTACTTTTGCTTACTAATTTTCTTGGTCCTTTTCTTGTACGAGCATTAGTCTTAGTTCTTTGTCCTCTTACTGGAAGACCTCTTCTATGTCTAATTCCTCTATAGCATCCAATTTCAGTAAGTCTTTTAATGTTTAAAGCCACTTCTCTTCTTAAGTCACCTTCAACTTTATAACCGTCCATAGCTTTTCTAATTGAAGCTACTTCATCGTCAGTTAAATCTTTTACTCTAGTATCTGGATTTACACCAGCTTCTTTTAAAATTTTTTTAGAACTTGTTAAACCAATACCATAAATGTATGTAAGTCCTACTTCAATTCTCTTTTCTCTAGGTAAATCTACACCTGCTAAACGAGCCATACTTTTTTACACCTCTTCCGTCAATATTTTTATAAAATGTTACTCTAAAAATCTCTTACAATTATATAATTTGGCTAGAACTACTAATATATAAGTTCTTAAATAGAGCTTGCCCCAAAATTTTTGAGACTAATATATAAACATAAATATGAAATTAGTTTTATAAAACTAACAGCCGCACATATTTATGTTAATATCAAAATTAATTAAATTACCCTTGTCTTTGTTTATGTTTAGGGTTTTCACAAATTACTCTTATAACACCTTTTCTTTTGATAACTTTGCACTTGTCGCACATTTTCTTTACTGATGGTCTTACTTTCATCTTTGTATACTTCCTTTCTTTATTTTATTATTTAGCTCTCCATGTAATACGCCCTTTTGAAAGGTCGTATGGTGATAACTCTAATTTCACTTTATCTCCTGGTAGAATTTTTATATAATTCATTCTAAGTTTTCCTGAAATATGAGCTAATACTTGATGTCCATTTTCTAATTCAACTCTAAAAGTTGTATTAGGTAATGTTTCAACAACTTTACCTTCTACTTCAATAATATCTTCTTTTGCCAAATTATTTTCCTCCTGTTCTAGAAGTTAAAAATTAAATTTTTATAATCTTCCGAAACCTTTGACTTCAAAAGGTTTTATTAGGTTTTAACTTATTAAAGCCTAATAAAACGCTAGTATAGTATATAACAAATTTAACAAATTGTCAATATCTTTGGCTCTTTTTCTGTAATTAAAATTGTATTTTCATAATGAGCTGAATTTGACCCATCTTGTGTAGAAATTGTCCAACCGTCCTCTAACTCCCAAATATCAGGTTTTCCTTCAATTACCATTGGCTCTATACAAATTGTCATACCAGCTTCTAATCTAGGACCACGTCCAGCTTTTCCGTAATTTGGAACTCCAGGATCTTCGTGCATTTCTTTTCCAATTCCATGTCCTTGGAACTCTTTTACTACACTATATCCCATTGAATGAACATATTCCCCAATTGCATGTGAAATATCTCCTACTCTAAATCCAACTTTTGCAAATTTTAAGCCTTCATAAAAAGCTTTTTTTGTAACTTCTACTAATCTTTTAGCTTCTTTTGAACCTTCTCCTACGATATATGTTCTAGCCATATCTCCATTATAACCATTTTTTAAAGCTACCATATCAACTGAAACAATATCTCCATCTTTTAAAATTTCATTTTTAGATGGAATACCATGAATAACTACATCATTTACCGAAATACAAGTATTTGCTGGAAAATTTGGAACTCCTTTTTCTCCTGATGGATAACCTTTTTCGCTTGACACTGCACCATATTTTTCCATTGTTTTTTCAGCAATCATATCTAATTCATAAGTACTTATTCCTGGTCTTATAGCTTCTTCTATAGCTTTATGAGTTAAAGCTACAATCTTACACGCTTCTTTCATTAATTCAATTTCTTTATCAGATTTTATTGTAATCATAATTCTCCTCAAAAATCAAATTCAGTTTATTTATTTAAATCAGCTAAAATTTCTTCAGCAGCTTCTTTTGCTAAATGATTAATTGATGTACTAATTACTTCTGTTCTTAATACACCTTCATTTTTATAATATTCAACAAGTGGACTCGTTTTTTCTTCATAAATTTGTAATCTTTTTTCTATTGCTTTAGGATCTTTATCATCTTCTCTTTGAATTAGATTTGTTCCACAAAAATCACAAATTCCTTCAACTTTTGGTTTATTTAATTTTGTATTAAATGTAGCTTTACAATTTGGGCAAACTCTTCTAGTTACCATTCTGTCAATTATTTCTTCTCTAGGAGTTGTTAAATTGATTACTAAATCAACTTTTCTATTTTTCTTTGATAAAATTTCTTTTAAACTATTTGCTTGTTCAATAGTTCTAGGAAATCCATCTAAAATTGCTCCATCTTTGCAATCCTCTTCATCTAATCTGTTTGCAACCATTGGAACTGTTATTGAATCTGGAACAAGTTCACCTTTAGAAATATATTTATCAGCCTCTATTCCTAATTCAGTTTGATTTTTTATGTTATTACGAAAAATATCTCCAGTAGAAATTTGTGGGATTCCAAGTCCTTTTACCAAATGGCCAGCAACTGTTCCTTTTCCTGTACCTTGAGCTCCTAACATAATAATAATCATATAAAACTCCTCCTTTATATTAAATTTTCAATACTGTATTAAATCTATATACAAATATAAACTTAATACAACATTGAAGTTAGAGGCTTAAAATCTAGATTTCTAGTTTTTAACCTCTAACTTCTAATTTGATTTTCTTATTTTTCTAAGAATCCTTTATAATGTCTCATTATAAGTTGTGATTCTAATTGTTGAACTGTTTCTAGAGCAACACCAACGATGATAAGTATTGTTGTACCACCAAATGAAACATTTAAACCTGTAAATTTAAGCGCCATTGGTAAAATTGCAATAATTCCTAGGAATATTGAACCAAAAGCTGTAAGCTTCATTAATACAGATGTTAAATAATCAGTTGTTGGTTTTCCAACTCTAATACCTGGAATAAATCCACCATTTTGTTTAATATTTTGTGATACTTCAGCTGGATTAAATGTAGCAAGTGTGTAGAAGAATGTAAATCCTATGATTAATAAGAAATACACAATAGCGTTAGCTATAACATATCCCCAACCAACACTTGAAGTTGAAGTAGCGATTGAGAATTTATATAATCCTGCTAAGAAACCTGTTCCTCCAATATGTGAAGAACCAAAAATACTAATTAACATTGCTGGGAATGTTAAAAATGAAGATGCAAAGATGATTGGCATAACACCAGCCATTGCAAGTTTAAGTGGAATATGTGTATTTTGTCCACCATACATTTTTCTTCCAACAACTTTCTTTGTATATTGAACTGGAATTCTTCTTTCAGCGCTTTCTACCCAAACAACACTAGCAATTAAAACAACTGCTCCAATTAATAGAGCTATAGCTTTAGCTAAACCAGCAGTTTGGAATACTCCATTTTTAATAATTAATCCATATAACATTGTTACAAATGATGGGAAACTAGAAATAATACCAACAAAGATAATCATTGAAATACCATTTCCTATTCCTTTATTTGTTATTTGCTCTCCAAGCCACATTAAAATAGCAGTACCTGCCATTAAACTTATAACAAATACGGCTCCTGTAAGGAATCCTGGGTTAACAAATATTCCTGAAGCTCCTCTACTATATGAAATATAGATTCCTAAAGCTTCAACTAACGCTAAAACTATTGTTAACATTTTTGTGTATTTGTTTACTTTTTGTTGAGCAACTTCTCCACCTTCTTTAATCATTCTTTGAAGAGAAGGAATTATCATACCTAATAATTGAATAACAATTGAAGATGTGATATATGGAGTTATACTCATAGCAAAGATTGATAATCTTGAGAAAGATCCTCCAGAGATTGTATCAATTAATCCAATAAAGCTTGATGAACTTGTACTGTTAGCAAGCATTTCTGAATTAACTCCTGGAGCTGTTATCCAACAACCAAAT
>CANPWV010000053.1 GCA_947585105.1 uncultured Clostridia bacterium | reverse complement strand
AAGTCCTAATTTATGGACTTTTCTCTCATACAATCAATTTTTTTACTAAGTGGAATTTACTTCTTTAACTAACTAAAATTAAAATTTTTTCAAATTAAAAATTTTTTAATAATGTTGAAATAAAAAAATATTTAGTGTATAATTAAATTATAGTGGAGATTTTTGTAAAAAAATACGAACGAACTGTATGAAAATAAGGGGAAAAAATATGAAATTAAATTTATTTTTAAAAATTTTAATTACATTGTTTTTAATAATAATTGTTACTAATATCTTTATTCCTGTAAATACATTTGCAACAGATAAAAACGAAACAACTAAATATATGAATCCAAATCAATTTGAAGATACTGGTTCATATAATAAAATATCTGGATTCAGTATTAAAGATGGTCTTAGTATCGGCGACTTTATGTTTAAACTTTTTGGAATGATTTTAAAAATAGTCAGAATTATTGCTTTAGGTTGGGCAATCATAATGGCAATTTCAATTGCTATCAAATATTTTACTGGTAGTGCTCAAATTAAAAGTCAGTTAAAAACAGATATGCCAACATACATAATTGGTGCGGTTCTATTGTTTGGTGCTGCTGGATTAATAACAATTATACAATACTTTGTGGAAGATTTCTTCCCAGGTTAATAACTAATAGTGAAATGGAGGAATTTCTATGAAAATGAAGAAAAAAATATTTAAAATAGCTATTGTAATGATAATTTTGTTGTTAATAGGCGTTTTTATGAGTTCTAGTTCATTTGGATGGAATATGAATTTGAATGAATTTGAAAAAGCTAATGCTGGAAGAGCTGGAAATAAAGTTACAAATATTATGGGTGCTTTGATTAATATAGTTTCTACTGTTGGTGCTGGTGTAGCGATTATTATGCTTATTGTTTTGGGTATTAAATATACTGGCGGACCTGAATCAAAAGCTGACGCAAAAAAGGATCTTGCTGGTTATATTATAGGTGCTGTAATATTATTTGGTGTTTCAGGTCTATTGAAATTATTACAAATGTTTGTTGATAGTAATATAAATAAATAGGAATATTAGTAATTAGAAAAGGAGGAAAAAGCTATGTTTTTCCTAAGCGGTTGGGAATCTAAAGTTGATAAAGAATTTGTTGAACAATGGGCGAGCGTTGAAACATCTATGATTGGAAATATTTTAAATATAGTTAGAATTTATGGAACAGGGTTAGCTTTAATTATGCTTACATGGATGTCAATAAGTTATTTTACAGCTGATGGTAGAAGTTTCCGTGGAGCAATGGAAAGAAAAGCTGAAATTAAAGGTGCTCAGCTTAAAAACTTTGCTATTGGTGTAGCTGTATTTATTGGTGCTAGTAATATCTTATATTTCATAGCTACATTTATAGAAGATTTGTTTCTTGGAAAATAATTAAATTTTGAAATGGAGGCTAAATAGATGAATAAGACGATAAAATTAATATTTTATATTTTAATAATATTTATTCTGATGAATATAGTTTTTACTACTGATGTATTTGCTACTGATGTTAATAGTTCAGTAAAAAGAGTTGATAAAGTTAGTGAATTATCAGGTGAAGATGTTCCATCACCAATAGCAACGGCTACAAAAGTAGTTATCGTTTTTGGTCAAATACTTCTGGCTGGATTTTTTACAATAAAACTTGCGTTAGCTGGTATAGCTTATTTCTCAGCTGTAGCTGCGGAGCAAAAGACAGCTGCTAAAACAAAGATGACAAACACTTTAATATATGGTGTTCTAGCCTATCTAGCTGTATTCCTATTTTCACATGTTATGGGCTTATTATAAAAATAAAATTTAGTTCTATTTAATTTTAAATTAAATAGAACTTTTTCTTTTTTTATTTTAATTGTCTAATAATGTTACAAATATGTTAAAAATGAAAAATATACGAAAATTGTGTTGAAAAAAATTTGAAACTTTATTATAATTATTATATGTAGGTATATTATCGGAAGAAATGGGAGAATTTTATATGAAAAAGACTAAAAAAATATTTAAGATAATCTTGATATTCATAATATTACAGATGTTTGGAATGATGTTTTGGAATTTAAATTCTAACGCAACATTTTTCCAAAATGTTTTTGAAAAACGGTTCAGCTTATAGCAATATGGGAGAATCTGGTTCAAGTGAAATACTAAATAGTGCAAATGAAGTTATTGATACTTCAAACGTTATTTATAATGTTATTAGATTAATTGGTGCAGCTGTTCTTATGTTTGAAATAATAGTTACATTTATATCACTAAGTCTAAAAAATAGACCATTTGAATCTGCTCAAGCTAAAATTACTTTGGCTGGAATTGCTTTAATATCAATATTTTTCATATTTGCAGAACCAATTTTTAACTGGTTAGAAAAAACGTTTAAAAGCTTTGAAGGAACATTTGGAAAATAATTAAAATATAACGGAGGAAAAGTTATGGGAACTTATTATATACCTCGTAATTACAAAGGTGAAACAAGATTTTTATATGTATTTTCAATAAAATCATTAATTACAACTGTTTTAGGAGCAATAATTGGATTTTTGTTCTTCTTGCTTTTTAAAATGCTTAATTTAAAAGTTGTTGGAATCATAATACTTGTATTATTTGCAGTAATTGGATATTGCGTTGGTGCTCTAAAAATACCAACAATTGTAGGATTACCTGTAACTAAAAAAATAGGCGGTGAGTCAATAAGTGATATAATTATAAGATATATCAAATTTAAGAAAAATAGAAAAATATATACTTATGTAAATACTGTAAATAGGCGATATGACGAAACTATTACAAAGGAGGAAAAGTAGAAGATGGGTGGAAATATTGGTGAAACAATTTCTCTATTGAAAATGATTATCTTTATCACAATATTTGTCTTAATGATATTAATAGTTTTATTCATTTATATTTCTAGGAAAAAAGACAAAGAAGTAGAACAAGAATCAGACATACTTTTAGATGGAAAATCTAAAGATGAAACACCAAAAGAAACATTTGGTAGTGATTTTGGAAAATTCCAAGGTGTTCTTAGTGTCGAATCAATGAATGATTTTATGGAATTTGATGAAATCGTTGACAATATGATAGTAAGAAAAAATTATTCTCAATATGTAATGGTTTTGCAATGTAATGGTGTCAATTATGATTTAATGAGCCAAGATGAGAAAATGGGTGTGGAAGAAGGATTTGTTCAATTCTTAAATACACTTAGATTTCCAATACAATTATATGTTCAAAGTAGAACATTAAATTTAAAAGGAATAATTGAAGAATATAAGAATAGAGTTGAATCAGTTACAGATGATCTAAAAAAAGTAGAACAAAGATTGAGACAAGCTAGAGCCACTGGAAATAGACAAATGGTAGATAGATTAGAGTTTGAAAAGAGAAGAAAAATTAGTATTTTAGAGTATGGTCAAAATATTACAGACTATGTTGAAAGATTAAGTTCAAACAAAAATATTTTGCAACAAAAAACTTATGTTATTTTATCATATTATACTGCTGAAATCGGTGGAAATTTAGGAAATTATTCAAGAGATGAAATAAACAATATGTGCTTCTCAGAATTATACACTAGAAGTCAAAACTTAATAAGTTCTCTTGGAACTTCACAAGTAACTGCTAGAATATTAGATTCACAAGAATTAGCTGAACTATTATTTATTGCTTATAATAGAGATGATTCAGAATTATATCAAATAAATAATATGTTAGATGCTCAATATGATAACTTATATTCTACAGGAAAAGACGTTTTAGAGAAGAGACAAGAAAAATTAGATGAAGAAATAAATATTGCAGCTATTGATTTGACAACAGACAGTATATTAAAAGCTGATAAACGTAGACAAGAAGCTGAAAGACAAAGAGAATTTGAAAAGAATAAGAAAATTAAAGAAAGAGCTCTTAGCCTATTAAATCAATATGAAGAGCAACTTGATCCTAGAATATATGATATGGCTGAAGAGGAAATAAATAACTCAGATTTAGATAATGAGTCAGAAACAAAAGAATCAGAAAATACAGAAGAAGTAGAAGAACAAGAAGTAAAACCAAAGTCTAGTTTCTCAGCTAGAAGAATAATTAGAAAAAGAAAAGTTGATACAGAAGATTAGGAGGAAATTTGAGATATGTTTGGTATAAAAAAGAAAACTTCAGATACAGCTTCAAGTGAAGATGTTAGAGTAAGAGATAATGACACATTACTTAAAAGAAACCAAAGTACAATCAAAGATATTATTTCACCAGGTGGTATTGATGCTAGTTATACAAATCATATTGCAATAATGTCATCAAGAACTCGTTTAGCTAGATCAATGGTAGTATCTACTCTTCCTAGAATGTGTACTTTCCCAGAATTTTTGAGAGGTATGTACACTTTTGGTGATATAAATGTTTCTGTTTTCATTAGCCCAGTAAATGAATCAACATCTCAAACAGACTTAAATAAAACTATTAACGAGTTAGAGTCTGAAAGAATTGTTGCTCAAGATAGAGGCGATATCAACAGAGAGAGAATAATTTTACAAAAAAGAATGGAAGCTGAAGAGCTAAGAGATACAATTGCATCTCGGATTAAATAGATTATTTAGTTCTACTATAGTAGCTACAATTTTTGCTTATAGTATGGAAGAATTAGATAAATATACAGAGCTATTAACTAACGAGATGGCAAAGAACTTAATAGATATTAAACCAGCTTGGGCTATGCAAGACGCAGCTTTTAGAACAAATATGCCTTATAATGATAACAAATTAAATAAGAGTCATACTTTTGATAGAAGGGCAATGTCTACAGTATTCCCATTTTTCACATCAGATATTGGACATGATAATGGAATTCCATTAGGATTCAATAAACAAACAGGTCTTCCAATATTATTTGATAACTTTAGTTCAAAATTAACTAATTATAATATGGTTATATTTGGTAAATCTGGTGCTGGTAAATCTGTTACAGTAAAAATGTTGTCAGCTCGTTCTTCTATTTTAATGGGAATTGATAGCTTGGCTCTAGATGCTGAAGGTGAATATGCAATAGTTGCTGAAAGTCTTGGTGGAGTAAATGTTGTAATAAGCCCAAATTCAAATACAATTATTAATTTATTTGATATAGAGCCTGAAATTGTAAAAGATGAAATTACAGGTAAAGAAAGAACTATGTTAAATATCGAAAATAAAGTAGAAGACGTAACTCAAGCTTTGCTTACAATGGCTAGAGGAAGTACAAAATCTACAGAAGTAAACGAGCTTACAAAACAGATTATTTCTGAGTCAGTTCTAGAAGAATATACAGCTTTAGGTATAACAAGCAATATAGAAAGCTTATATATATCAGAAGGTGGAACTAATATAAATGTTACTCAAAATTATTTGGGAAGAACTAAAAAAGAGATGCCAACAATAGGATCTTGGTATAAAAGAATTTGTAAAAAGGCTCAGGAAAACGAAAACCCAGATTATAGATTCCATTACAGTTATTTAGTAAAAGTTATGAAGCAATATGTAAGAGAGCTTCAAGGACAAATGGCTTATTTTGATGGACAATCTACATTTGAATTGTTAGAAGGAATGCCATTTATAAATCTAGATATTTCTCAATTAGAGGAAAG
>CANPWV010000052.1 GCA_947585105.1 uncultured Clostridia bacterium | reverse complement strand
ATAATAAAGTTAAGATAATAAATATTGAAAATCTTGCTAATTTAACTGATTTAGAATGTTTATATTTAATAAATGATGGTATTTATGATATAGGATGGATTTCTTCTTTGAGGAATTTAAAATCTTTGAAGCTGAGCTATAATGAAATAACTGATATAAGTAGTTTAAGTAATTTAGAAAAAATTGGGGAGAATTCCGCCGATGTTAGTATTGATAATAATGACTGTTTTTATTTAAATAATAATAGTATTTCAGATATAACTCCTCTTGCTTTAGCAATCGGGGACGATGGAGTAATTAATTACAAATCTTTAGATATAAGTTATAATTCTTTGGATGGTTCAACTGTAGCTGATAATGTTGGTGCTTTATTAAAACTTCATAGAGCTGGATTAGAGAAAGTAACTATAACAGGAAACAATTTTACAGGTAATGAAATTCAAGATTTAATAACTGGTAAGACAATAGATGGAGAAGTTTATACGGGATTTGGAGAAGGAAATGTTATAAATTAAAACAGGAGGCTTGATATATGTCAAATAAAAAAATGATTATAGTTGTATTTGTTTTGTGTTTAGTTTTTGTAATAACTTTTGCAATTATTGCAAATAAAAATAAAAAAGAAATCAAAAATGAAAATACAGTAAATGAAGTAAGAGAGCTAAATTCAAATTATGATGAAAATACAGGTTTGTATTATGTTGAAGATAAAGAAACTGGAGAAATAATTTCAGCTAGTCGTGAGGAAGAAGATTTGGAATTTTATGAATCACATCCAGATTATAATCCAAATCCATTGAGCCCAAAGCCAACAGACTTGGATGGCTACTTACCAGAAAGTCCATATTAAAATAAAAATTGCTTTTGTTAATTAATTTTGACAAAGGCAATTTTTTATAAATTTCAAAAATATTTCCAAAAATCACTTGACATAAGCAAACAATCGTTTTAAAATAATTATACCGAAAATGTGTTTTATACAATTACTTAATTTATAATAGAAATAACAATAAAAGGACGTGATTTAATGGAAGAAAATAGCCTTGAAATCAAAAAGGAGTTAACAAATGAAGAAATAAAAAATTTAATATATACAGTAAGAGGAAAACAAGTTATGATAGATAGCGATGTGGCTATGTTGTATCATTATGAAACTAAAAAGATAAATCAAACTGTAAAAAGAAATAA
This sequence comes from uncultured Clostridia bacterium, assembly GCA_947585105.1. Classification (GTDB taxonomy): domain Bacteria; phylum Bacillota; class Clostridia; order TANB77; family CAG-508; genus Scatovivens. Next base: position 4,550 of record CANPWV010000052.1, on the reverse strand, counting down.
AGATAGGTTTCCAGAAAATTTTTGCTTTCAATTAACTGAAATTGAACTAGAGAATATGTGGTCACAAATTGGGACCACATCAAAATTAGAATATAATAAATATAGAAGTAAGAAATATTTGCCTTATGTTTTTACAGAACAAGGAATTGCTATGTTATCAGGTTTACTTAAAAATGATATAGCTGTTCAAGTTAGTATAAATATTATGAATGCTTTTGTTGAAATGAGAAAATTTATATATAATAATAAGAACTTGTTTGAAAGAGTTATAAAAATAGAAAATCAAATTGACGGAAAATTTACTGATTATGATAAAAAATTTGATGAAATATTTAGTAGACTTCAATTAGAAGAAAATATAAAGCAAAGAATATTTTTTAATGGGCAAATATGGGATAGTTATAGTTTAATAGTAGATATTATAAAAAGTGCAAATAAGAAAATTACAATTATAGATAATTATATTGACGATAGTATTTTGAAGATGTTATGTAAGAAAAAAGAAAATGTTGAAGTAAATATTTTGACGTCAGAGAAAAGTAATATACAAAATTTAGATATAAAGAAATTTAATAAAGAATATCCGTTATTAAAGGTAGAAAGAACGAATAAATTTCACGATAGATTTATAATAATAGACGAAAAAGAAATGTATCATGTAGGAGCTTCAATAAAAGATTTGGGAAAGAAATGTTTTGGAATAAACAAAATAGAAGATATTGAAATTATAGAAAAGGTTATAAATTTATAATTTTTTCGTCATAAGGAAATAAAATGACGATTATTGTACTGCTTATTTTGGCTGGTGTCTCATTAAACGCAATAATTGGAGATAATCGGAATCATAACAAACGCGATGAATGCTAAGATAGAAAATGGAATTGCGGTGTTAGAAGAATTTCTACAAGAAAAATATGTTGAGAATTTTAAGAACTTATCCGAACGAGAAAACAAAGTAGAGCGGGCTTATGACTATAGAAGATTGTTCGAATTTTTTATATATTCCAGTTAATGAAAAAATTGGTAATTTACGTTATATAGTTGATAATGAAGGACATAGTTTATATTTAATTAAAAAATCAGGATTACCTAAGAAAATAAGAGAGGTCTTAGTAGGAGGAGACGCTGGTAAGAAAAAATATATAGACTATGCTAATTTAATAGATGTGTATGGTTTGACTTCTGATCTTCGAGTTTATTACTGTTCTAATGGACTTGATTCAATATTAGGGCTTGAAAAAGATGATTTAGATATGGATAATCCAACAAGAGAAGTTTTTGGAAAAGAAGATACTATGTCTAAATTACTTTCTGGTTATGATATTGACAGTGATGGAACAATTAATGCCGAAGAGTTGAAAAGTGTTACAGAATTAAGTTTAGATACAGATTCAAATATTAATAATTTAGTTGATCTATACAATTTTCCAAGTTTGAAAGAAATAATATTAGATAATATAAATTTGTTTAGTCTTCAAGGAATTGAAAATTGCCCCAAATTAGAATCATTACAGTTTAAAAATTATTCAAATGGAGGAACTATTGGAGATTATTCATCAATGAGCAAAACAACTGAAGTAACAAAATTGAACTTAGAAAATTCAACTCAAAATCAGTTAGATAGCATGATTGACGGAATTGGTAAAGGAAACCTTACAAAGCTTAATGAGCTTAAAGTTACTCGTTGCAATAATAACATAACAAATATTGACAGATTAACGAATCTAAGTAAGGCTACAAAAGAAGCTATAATAATTTTAAATTTATCGTCAAATAATATTAGTTCGATTAGCTCTCTTATAGATTTTATAAATGTTACTATACTTAATGTTAATGGTAACGCTTCATTAACAAGCTTAAAAGGCGTCGATAAAATGACTAACTTACGAGAGGTTTATGCTGGAACTTGTAATCTTGGTTCTGATGAGATTTTTGATACTGAGCTTCCAAATAATGGAAAGAATGAAGAAGAGGATTCTTTATCTTTTTTAAGAGGAAAGACAAAATTATCATATCTTGACGTAGGAAATAATAGAAATTTAATTTGGATAGATTATATTTTAGATAGTAGTAAGCTTACTAGTTTGTACTTATCTCAGTGTGATAATTTGGCTATTGAGAGTGTAAGATTAATTGTTGATTTGTATAATTCAATTTTGGATATTTCTAGAAAATCTATATCAAGTAAATATGCGAGTTTATTTAATACAGAAGAAAAAATTGATTATATAAATAAAAATCTTGATATTAAATCAAATGAGATTCAAATGTTATATGGAAATCAGAAAGTTTTAGCTTTAAGATTAGATGGAAATATTAATTTAATTGATACTAGAATTGAAGGGTATTATACTCTTAGTGAAATTTTAGAAACGTTGGTGAATTTAAAGGTATTAAGCATTAGAGGAATAAATTGCTTAACAAATATTAACTTTATTGAAAATATGCCAAATTTAGAAGAACTAGATTTATTAAATTGCGAAAATATAACGGATATATCTATTTTAGAAAAAAATAATATAAAATTAAAGTCTTTAAGAATGAATAATGAAAAAATAGATTTAACTTCAATTCAAACTGTAATTTCTAGTTTGAGTTTAAATTCGTCGTATACTTTTCAGCCTGCATCATTTTATTATTGTGGATTTTTTACTGATAAAGAATCTGTAATGCAAAAACTGTCTGAATGTATAAATATAACGAATTTATTTATAGCATCTAGAGATAATCAAATAAATGATTGGACTGTCGATCTAACTAAATGTATGAAACTTTTAAATATATATTGTTCTTATTCTTCTATAAATTTTAAGTGTCCTTCAAGCTTAGAAAGTTTTTCATGCTTAGGTACGGCGTTAAAAAGTACTTGGGATTTGTCTAAATGTATTGAGTTAAAAGAGGCGACTTTAGACTTCCGGTTGGGTGAATCCTAATGTTTGCTCTTGGCTAAATATTTTATCTCGGTTGTAAGAAATTGGAAACATTAAAAGCAATTAGTATAGCAAAGGGTGGGTATGGAAACTCAAGTGAAAATTTAGACTTTAGTTCATTAGGGTTTTGTAACAGCCTTTTGACTTTAGAATTAGATGTTGATAGAAGCTGCTCAGGGTTTGGAATTACAGGATTAGGAAAATTGATTAATTTGACCTCTTTAACTATTGGCGGTTTTAGAAAGTTTACTTCTTTATCTGGTTTTGAAAATTTGACAAGTCTTACAAATTTAATTATTATTGATTGTGGAATCATTGATTTAACACCGATATCGGACTTAACAGATCTTACAGTTGTAAACTTAAGAGGAAATAAAATTTCAGCTTTAAAGCCACTAGAGAATTTAAAAAGTGTAACAAGTTTGAATTTAGAAAATAATGTAGTTGGAGATACATCTTCATATATGGAAAGTGTTTATAAAAATTTAGAAATAATAGCTAATCTAAATTCAAAGAATGGCGGAAGTTTAGTGTCAATTTATTTAAACGGAAACTCTATCATAGATTTTTCATTGATTAAAGGATTAGAATGGTCAGATATGAGTGGATTTTGATAGTTTTTAAGTGTAACCTACTAGACAACAAGATGAAAAAAGTATATAATATTATCATCAAATAAGAAGAGAGGTTTCACAATGGTATTAAAAAATAAATTGGGATTAAGTGATGAATTAGAGTTTGCTAGAGAAGAAGAAAAAATAACAAAATTAAAAGCTGTGAAATTATTTGAGACTGGAAAATTAGATGAAATCGAAGTGGGGACTTTCAAAGGGCTTTCGGAGATTCATAAATATTTATTTGAAGATATCTATGACTTTGCTGGAAAAATTAGAACCGAAAATATTGCGAAAAATAATTTTAGATTTGCTTCAGCTATGTATTTAGAAGAAGTTTTGAAAACTATCGACAAGATGCCACAATCTAATTTTGATGAAATTATTGAAAAATATATTGAAATGAACATTGCCCATCCCTTTAGAGAAGGAAACGGGCGAAGTACTAGAATTTGGCTTGATATGATTCTTAAGAAAAATATAGGAAAAGTTGTTGATTGGAGCAAAATTGATAAAGAAGATTATTTGCTTGCAATGGAAAGGAGTCCGATTAAAAATACCGAAGTCAAGCTTTTGCTAGAAGAGGCGTTAACTGACGACATTAATAATAGGGAAGTTTATATGAAAGGAATTGATGCTAGTTATAGATATGAGGGCTATAGCTTGTTCAATACGAATGAGTTGAGAAACTAGAGAGTTAGAGATTAGAAAGTTATGAAGCAGTGTTTGATTTGCAAGCACTGTTTTCATTTTTTGATTTAAAAAATAGTTTGTTGAAATGTAAATGATTTTACAAGAAGATAAAATTCATCATAAAATAACAAAACGACTATCATTGTACTGCTTATTTTAGCTCGGTGTCTCTCTAAACGCAATAATTCGGGGATAATGGAATTTTGACACAGGCAACTAGAGCAAAAGAACTTGCAGAAGAAACTGATAGAAGAGAAAAAATAGAATTAATGGTAATGGGTTATGTTTCAAAAACAGAAAACTCTAAAGAATC
>CANPWV010000051.1 GCA_947585105.1 uncultured Clostridia bacterium | reverse complement strand
TTATAACTTTTTACATCTTTTAAAGTTTCCAACTTATATTTACAAATTAAATTTGCTTCTGCTGTATATTGATCTAATTTTGTATATCTCTTTTTCACTTCTCCCCCTACTTCCACTTCCTCTTAAAATTTATCTCTTCCTTGTTTTTTAGTGCTTGGACTAGGTCGATGTCTAGTTGCTCGTACATTCCCATTAAACAAATGAACACATCTGTTATTTCATTTTCCAGACTAGAATTGTAATTTTTGTTCACATCCACCAATAAGTTGTTATCAGTCTTTCTGACCTCTTTTGCTAACTCCCCAATTTCTTCTGTAAGTAAAACCATTCGCTCTACTAGGCTCGTTCTAAAATTTCTTACTTCTATCATGTCTTTTATGTATTTTTGCAATTCCTCAACAGTAGTTTCTTTACTTAAACTCTCTAATTCTTGCTTTAATTCTTCGTTATTCATAATCTTCCCCCGCTTTCTTATTTATACCTAATTTATATCACATTTATCGCTATTTAACAAGGAATTTATAGATTTTAACTTAAACTTTCATAAAATTTTGCATTATTATCAACAATATAAAAAATAATCGTATTTTAAATAAAAAAATAAGATTTTTGAGAAATTTTCTAAAATCTCAAAAATCTCACTTTATTTCATTTACAATTTTTTAATTTCTTTAAAAAATTTTCTATACTTCATAATTTATAACAATAATTTCATTTCTTAATCGAGACTTTCCAGTTGTATGATTATATTTTTTTACTATATATTGTGGATTTCTTGCTAACCATCTTTTTAATATTATGTTTTCTTTATCGTTATAATCTATTACATTAGAAAGCATAAATCTTCCGTTTGCTCTATCTATTCTATCCAAAAAATTCAATAGCCTTATTTCATGTTCTTCATTCCAACCATTAAAACCTCTTTTTCCATCATTGTAACTACCTAAGGTTATAAGATATGGTGGATCACAATAAAAGAAAGTATCTCTATTAATGTAATTTTCTAATGTTTCAAAATCTTCTGACATAAATGTAATATTTTTTTCTTTCAATCTACGAGAAAATGATATTAATTTTTCTAAAATTTTATCATTAAATCCTGATTGCCCAACTGGATTATTATATTCTAATTGTGAATTAAATCTAATTTGTTGTTGAAATCCATATAAAATTAAAACATACAATAATTTAGGATCTCTTATAGGCGGTTCTTTATGATTATACTCTTTTCTAGCTATAGTATAAGACTCTTTATTTCCTTTTTCTAAACCATATTTTTTAATAGTAGTTGTAATATATTTATATAGCTCAAATGTATCAATATCTCTAAACATTTTTATTAATTCTTTAACTTTAAAATTATAATCATTGTATATTATTTCATCTATATCCACATTTACACCAACATTAAATCCTCCAGCGAATAAATCAACAAATCTATTAAATCTTCTTGGCATATTTTCTTTTATAAAATTCATCATTTCTGACTTTCCACCCATATAATTTAAAGGTGAATAATAATTAACATCAGAACTTTCTTTTTTTTCTATAAAAAATATATATTCATAATGTTCATCATCTTTTTTGGCTTTTGTATTCAAATATTGTTTATAAGAAAACTTTTTGAATTTATATGTTTTCTCTTTTCCATATCTTTTTAGTACACTTTCAATATAATCTTTACTCATTATTCCATCTGTACTGTAACTTACAATTATATATTTAAATTTTGCTTTTGCAATAATATTCTCAAATTCGATATATACCTTTCCATCTTTAGAAAAATTAGATGTTTGGCAAGTTGTATCTCTTGCTCCTGTTTTTCCTTTTATTTCTGGATTATCATATTTTGCTATAGTTTCTAACAAATGATATTGAACTGAATATTGATTTTTAGTATAAGGTGGATCCAAATATAAAATATCTCCTCTTACATTTTCAATCAAATCTTCTATTCTTTTATTATATACTACATTTTCAGTTTTTGAAGAATTATTTGTTATTTGAACTGGAATATATTTCATTGGTTTTACTGCTCTTGGATCCCAATTTTTTAAATAAGCGCCATATACCCCAGCCACATTAGCAACTTTAGAAACAGATTCAATAAGAGAAGCTATCAAAAAATAATATTCTCTATCATCAATAAATTGATTTTGCTTCCATTCTTCAATTTTCCATCTTATAAAGTCAATTTTCCCAGCATTTTCTTTAGAAAAATATTTTCTTTCTGATCCTCCTGGTGAATAATTTTCATATATAAAACCTTTTAAAATTTCATTAGAAGAATTAAAATAATCAAAAGGATTAAATCCAAGCTTACTATATTTTCCATCTGGAACATTTAATTTTGCTTGACTCATTACATAAGACATGTATAAATTGTCATTAGCAATTATTTTAAACCTATCTTTAAAATGTTCTCCCACAGTGGCAGTTCCGGCTGAATGCATCAAAAAAAGACTCACATTTTTCATCTAGTTTATTATCTATTATAACATCTTCTATTTCTTGTAAAATTTTTTCTTTATTTCCTATATATCTCATATTTCACCTCGAAACTTATTACAGATATTATAATATCATATAAATTTTTTTAATACAATACACAAAATTTTATTCTTTTATACATACGTTTTTAATTACAATTTGTATATTACAACAAGTATAATAATTTTATTTATTATTCTTAATCTCAACCTTCAATCTATCATTATGTATGTTTAGATACTGTTTCAAGTTTTCAGTAAAATGAATTTGACTAATATGATCATTGTCAGTTATTTTATTAATATATTCTTTTTGAAAATCATCTAAATTTTCTAAATCAACTTTTAAATTGCCAGTATTCTCATCAAATGTTATAACTCCATATTCAAACATTTTATCATGAGTCGCACAAAGCCAAAATCCATTATCTTGGTCTACTGCTTTTTTTCTTTTTTCAATAAATGGAATAGATAAATTATTTATATCAGTAACTCTTTGAATATGAGATGCTATAATAGCACATTGAACTGTACAATCACATAAATAACACTTTTTTAAAGGATTAATTATAATTGGTTTTCCTTTTTTATCTCTTTTTATTTCTCCATTTTCATCACGTTCTGAATTAAATTTCACTAATAAATTTTTCATAAATTCAGCTTGATGTCTTGCATCTTTATCTTTAACTCTCAAACCAGTTTTTTCATTTTCAATATATTCAACAGAATTAATATAGTAAATTACTCCAAGGCTTTCTAACATTCTTTGAAATCTTCTATCATCTTCATTCATTGATGATTCTAAAGTTGTTGCTCCATTATCCTCTATTTCATACAAAAATATCTTCTTGCCTTCTTCTCTAGCTAATATTGACAACATATATAATAAGAAAATAGATTCTCTTCCATTTGCACCAAATGTTTTACCATAGAAAATATAAGAATCATCTTCTTCAATTATATATGAAGATTTGTTTGAAGAATTTCTAACACTCATTCTTATTCTTTCTCTTTGCCACTCTGGTACACTTTTAAATTTTTCATTAATCTGACTTTGAATATTTTTTCCTACTCTATTTAATTCATTTTGATTTAAGATATTAATTCCTATCGTTTTAGCAATTCTATAATATAGAATTTGTCCATCTGTAGTAGCTCTAGGGTGAGATGTTCCTTTTAAATATAATTCAGCTTTTTTATCTTTTAATGTATTATCTTCAAACATTGCTCTAAGCGCCATAGGAATAAATTGGACAAAATACGCATTTGTAGAACCAGTATCTTCATCAAATTCAGTATAATCAGCACTAACTGTAATCCATTTTTTCTCAAAATCATTTTCTAGCACGAAATATTGTCCATATTTTCTTTCTTCAAATTCTATTGTATATTCAGAGATATTTCCTTCTGAATAAGATATAATTTTTTCTAATTCAAATTTTTTAATTCTATTAATATCATTATTTAAAAAAGCTTCTTCTGTATTAAAATATTTATTTAACCAATTATTTTTTGTTGGCAATATAACTTTTAACATCTTTGTCCCCCTGTATTTATTTTAAAACTTCTTACTTTATATTTATATCACATTTATTGCCATTTAACAAGGAATTTTGTCGTATTTGGCAAATTTAATTTAAACCCAAAAAACACTATCATTTTTTGAGTTTTAGTGATATAATGTTTTCAAATTTTGGAATAAGAAGGTGTGAAAAAATGGATAAATTCAAAGAAATAAGACCTATTTCAATAGGTCTTGCAATTAAAAATAATAAATTACTTGTTAATGAGGGCTTTGACAAGGTCAAAAATCAGACTTTTTATAGATGCTTAGGCGGTGGAATCGAGTTCTTGGAAACCAGCTCTGACGCTTTGAAAAGAGAGTTTAAAGAAGAACTTGATATTGATGTAACTGTAAAAGATTTCCTTGGCGTTTCTGAAAACATCTTCACTTTTAGCGGAAAAAACGCTCATGAAATAGTTTTCTACTACACAATTGAAATAAACGAAAAAGATTACAAACCTGAATACACTGTTGTCGAAGGAGAACGAAAAACTAGAGCCACTTGGATCAACATAAACGAATTTAAAAATGGCTCTAAAATTTTGTACCCTGAAGCAATGTTCAAGTATCTCTAACTATTTATTAAAATTACATCTTCAACACAGTCCCCAACTTGCTCGCAAAAGTCAATTGCGCCTTCTAAGCAGTTGTAAATATTAGTCCACTTTACAAGCTCGACTGCGTTTGTTTCTGTCTTATATAACTCGCTCATCAATTTCTCGTAAGCCTTGTCGCCCTTTTCTTCTAGGTCGTTTACTTCGATAATTTTTTCTTTAATCAAGTCAATTCTCTTTAAGTGCTTGAAATTCAAAAATATGTCTTTTACCGCCTCTGTCGTAAGTAATAAAATGTCCAAAATTTCCTTGACATTTGGCTTGATTTCGGTAATGTTTAAAATCTTCAAATTAATCAAAAGCTCATCAATTGAGTCCTCGATGTCGTCTAATTTGTGACCAATTTTGGCAATATCTTCTCTATCAATTGGTGGCAAAAAGTCTTTGATCAAATAATTTCCCATTTTGTGTATTATCAAATCCGCCTCGTTCTCAAGTTTGTGGACTTCAACCGTTTTGTCGTTTAGAGTCTCAACATCAAAATTCGTAAAAACCTCCTCCAAAATCTTCGCTGACTCCACAATATAGTCTGTTAGCCTGATAAACTCATCAAAATAATTGTAATTTTCCTTCTTACTCATAAATCTATCTCCTTAAAAAATTCTCATAAATAAAAGCGTTGAAAAGTAGCCTATAAGCCCGCATCCTGGGAATGTAAAAATCCATGTCAAAATCATATTTTTAGCAATATTCCAATTAACTCTTGAAAATCCTCTTGACGCCCCTACTCCCATTATTGCCGTTGTTTTTATGTGTGTTGTACTAACTGGTATTCCTAAAAGTGATGATCCAAGTAGTGATACACTACTTGCTATATCTGCCGAAGCACTTTGATATTTCTCAAGTTTTGCCATTTTCATTCCAACAGTTTTTATGATTTTTCTACCACCTATTATTGCTCCAAGTGCCATCAAAACCGCGCAATAGATTGAAAGCCAAACAGGTATCGAAAACGCCGTTTTACTTCCTGTTGAAAGAGTTACTCCAAGTAAAAATACGCCAATGAATTTTTGTCCGTCTTGTGCGCCGTGCATAAACGCCGTAGAAGCCGAACTTACAATTTGTAGCTTATTGAAGAATTTGTTTGTTTTTCTTCTATCCATGTTCTTGCAAATTTTTTCTATCAACTTCGTAATCAAAAATCCTGATACAAATCCTAAGAAGTTCACTATTACAAGCCCAATCAAGACTTTTTTCCATTCTTCAAAATTGATTCCTGATATTCCATGTTGAAGCGCAATTCCCGCACCTGAAAGCCCCGCTATTAGCGAATGAGATTCACTCGTAGGAATCCCAAAGAACCAAGCGATTACAGACCACAAAACTATTGCTATTAACGCCGAACATAGAGCAATCAAAGCGTTATGAGTGTTTGTTCCAAAATCTACAATATTAAAAATTGTTTCAGCAACAGTCGAATTTATGAAAGTCATTATCAAAATTCCTAGAAAATCGAAAATAACCGCCAAAGTTAGCGCCTTTTTTGGGCTTAAGCACCTCGTTGAAATACACGTAGCTATTGAATTTGGTGCATCAGTTCCGCCATTTACAAACATTACTCCAGAAATCAAAATAGTAATCAATAAAAAATTTGGTACACTTATTAAATTATTCAAAAAATCACTAAATGTAATCGTCATAATCATAACCTCTATCTGATTATAAATAATATATAATATAACAAAAATATTTTCAAGTAACTAGCAAAATTTATATATTTTTATATTTAACAAATTAGTTAGTTAAAGAAGTAAATTCCACTTAGTAAAAAAATTGATTGTATGAGAGAAAAGTCCATAAATTAGGACTTT
>CANPWV010000050.1 GCA_947585105.1 uncultured Clostridia bacterium | reverse complement strand
TATTCAATTTCTTAAAAACCGCTTTTTAGGGGTTTTATTTATTATGTGAATTTTCCTATATTATTTTTCAAACTTTCTCCTATATCTCTATATATTATTGAATAAAAAAAAGTAAAAAAAGTTTTAACTTTCTTTACTTTTTTAAATTTTTATAAAAAATATGATATCTTATATTCATAAGCTATATGACTTAAGTCATTAGTGAAATAGATAGGGACTTACATAATAATTTAGGAGGATTTCTATGAAAAAGAAAAACATTTCCCGGTTTTTATGCATCATTTTAAGTCTGGTATTCACAATTTCAACAATTTCTGCAATTCCCGTATCAGCTGAATCCGCTGAAGCAATCGAATCCGTCAACAGTATTTACAGTACTGGTGGCTGGAATATGATTGGTCAAACAACAAATCCAACTGGTGGCGTTGCTGGAACTGTCTATCCTGGCGATGGTGTAACAGTTCTATATGTTTCAGGCAATAACGCATATATTCAATACAGTGGCACTAATCAAGTCAAAGAAGGATTTGTACCTCTCTCTAGCTTTATGTTTAGAGGTGACTCAAATCCATTCGTTGTCAATGGTTCCTGCGTTGGAATTATTAAAACGAATTGCACCACTTATTGTGCAACAAACGATGCAGCAGGTATTGGAAGCGTTTCTGCTGGAGAAATAGTTGCAGTATTAGGTGAAGGTCTTGGTTGGACATACATCGAGTACAATGTTAGTAATGGACAAAGAAAAAGAGCATTGATTCATTCTAGTAACGTAGAAGACCAAGGAACTCCTGGTGAACTGTACTTAACCCTTCACACAGAGCGACTTAGTGGTTCATTTGGAAATATGACTGTTTATTCTGGTCCAAGTACTATGTATACCACTGTTGGTGAAGTATATGCTTCTGACTTTGAAAGTGGTCAAGTGTATTGGCATCAGCGCTATAATTATTCGGATGGAGCTTATGCGTACTTCATTTCATATCCTGCTGGAGGATTTATGAAAATTGGGTACATCTTAATCGGAAACACACCGTGATTCTATTTTGATTTTTTGCAACAAATAAAATAAATTGAGTCCCTATCTAGAAGGAGAGCCTCTTGGCTCTTCTTTTTATATTTTCAACAAAAAATAAGCTCTAAAATTTAGAGCTTTTATTTAAATAATCTTTTGCAATTTTGATTTATATGTTCTTTTACTAAATTTTCGTCTGAATATAAAAATTTTCGATTTTCCATTAAGACTTTTCCATCTACAATTGTTGTTAATACATCACTTCCGTTTGCTAAATAAACAAGAGTTGTAGCAATATCATTAATAGGTGTAAATCTTATATTTGATGTATCTATTATAATTATATCAGCTTTCTTTCCAACTTCAATTGTTCCTATTTCATCTTGTAATCCAAGAACTTCTGCACCTTCAATAGTAGCCATTTTTAAAACATCATAGGCTTTTATTGCTTCTGGATTCATATTTTTAATCTTTTGTAAATAAGCGGTAACTTTCATTTCTTCAAACATATCTAATGTTGAAGTACTTCCTGTTCCATCTGTTCCAATTCCAACTTTTATTCCATTATTTCTTAAATTAATAACATCACAAATTCCTGACGCTAACTTACAATTACTAATAGGATTATGAGAAATTCCACCAGTTATATTTTTTATAATTTCTATATCACTAGAGCTAAAATGGATTCCGTGAGCTAAAACAACTGGAACATCAAAAACTCCTAAATCTCTTAAATATTCTGTTGGAGTTTTTCCATATTTTTCTTTAATTTGATTTTCTTCGTCTTCTGTTTCACTCAAATGAACATGTATTCCTGTATTTAGCTTTTTAGCTAAGTCTACAACCAATTTTATTGTATCTGGATTACATGTATATGGAGCGTGAAAAGAAGTAAATACTTTTATTCTACTATCTTTATCATTATTAAATTTTTCAGAATATTCTATTGTCTCTACAGGTTTATTTCCTATCGAATTATCTGTTATACACCATGATACAACACTTCTTATTCCAGAATCTTCTACAGCTTTCAAAATATATTTCGTTCCAAAATACATATCATTACAAGTAGTTGTTCCAGTTTCTATTAATTCTAAGCAACTTCCATAAGAATTCCAATAAAAATCATCTTCAATAAATTTGTCTTCAATAGGAAATATAGAATTATATAGCCAATCCATCAAGCCTTTATCATCTTTATAGCCTCTAAAGATACTCATTGCCAAATGTGTATGAGTATTTACAAATCCAGGCATTACAATATTTTTATTACAATCTATAACTTTGTCTACTTGTTCATCTATATTTTCTGAAATTTTAGCAATTTTATTTTCATCTATTAAAATATCTCTTTCTTTTATTTCTGGTAAATCTCCTACCATATCTAAAAGTCTACTATTTTTCAATAATAACTTCATATAACTTCCTCTAAAATTTTATATATCTTCACTCTTTTTGTTTTCTGTTTTTTCTAATTGTTCAAGTTCTTCTAACTCTTTTAAATCAGCTTCATTTTCTACATCTTTACGACTAATGTTTTCGTCTTCAACAGCGTCTTTTATTACTGTCACATCTTTAGCGTCATATTTTTTGAAAAATACATCATCATTTTCTTTAAATTTTACTCTAAGCTTTTCTTTTAAAGTTTCAACAGAAACAACTTCTCCTGTACCGTCTTCAGTTTTTACAATCGCGCCAATTTTTGGAAGTCTTTTTATTTTTTCAGAATATACATTTTCTTCATATTTTAAGCAACACATAAGTCTTCCACAACAACCAGAAATTTTAGAAGGATTAAGAGAAATATTTTGTTCTTTAGCCATTTTTATTGAAACAGCATCAAAGTTTCCTAAAAATGTTGTACAACAAAGTTCTCTTCCGCACATTCCGCAACCGCCGAGTCTTCTTACTTCATCTCTTACTCCTATTTGACGAAGCTCTATTCTAGTTTTAAAAATCGCAGCTAAATCTTTTACTAAATCTCTAAAATCTATTCTTCCATCAGCTGTAAAATAGAATATAACTTTACTTCCATCAAATTTAAATTCAACATCTATAAGTTTCATTTTTAGTCCATGTTCTTGAACTTTCTTTTCAAATGTAACTTTAGCTTCTGGCTCTTTGGCTTTATTTTCTTCATACATTTTTCTATCTTTGTCAGTAACAATTCTTACGACACTTCTTAAAGGTTCTTGAACTTCACTATCTTCAACATCTTTATAAGGAATAGCAACTTCACCGTATTCATCGCCATTTGCTGTATCAACAATAACATTCATACCTTTTTCTAAATTAAAATTTTGTGGATTAAAGAAATAAATTTTACCTGTCTTTTTAAATCTAATCCCTGTAACTCTTTTCATTTAATTCCTCCCATATATTAAACAATAGAAAATCAATATTCATATCAAAATTTCCATTTGCTTTAAGTCTTATTAATACTTCACTTATGTATTTTAGGCAATTTAAATATCTTTTGTTTTCTTTAGCTTTTGAATATAAACTTACTGTCATGTAGTCTAATATATCATAGATATTATCTTTATCATAAATAAATTTAGAATCTCCTAAAACAGAAATAAGGTCTTTATTTTCCATTTCATTTATCAATTTATCAATTTCATTATACTTGTTCTGATTATCTTTTAGGTGAATAGCTTTTCCAATACTTCCATCAAATGTTTTTAATAGATTCTCACTTATATCACTATAACCTAAGTTTTTAATAGAATAATCATATAATACATCATTTTCAATGTTTCTAAATTTTATTTTCATACATCTTGATTTTATTGTATTTAATATCATGTTTTCATTAGAAGAAATTAGAATTATACAAGCAAATTCTGGTGGTTCTTCTAAAGTCTTTAATAAGCAATTTCCGAGCATCTTTCGTCATTTTATCACAATCATTAATTATATATACTTTTTTTGAAGAAATAATAGGCTTTTCAATAATTTTTTCAGTCAGATCTCTTATTTCTTCTATTTTAATAGTATTTCCTTGTTCATTTAAACACAAAAAATCTGGGTGATTATTTCCGTCAAAACATAAACAAGATTTGCAAGAGCAATTTTCTTCATGATTATTTAGACAAAGAACAAATTTGGCAAACTCCTTTGCTAATTTAAGTTTGCCAATTCCTTCTATTCCTAGAAACAAATAGCTATGTAATATATTATTTGTTTCCAAGCTTTTTCTTAAGTAATCTTTAACTGATTCGTTTCCAATTACATCATCAAATTTCAATTTATTCTCCTTCTACTCAACAGATCCAATTTTATTTAATGGCCAAAATCTACAAATTACAATTCCTTCTAGCTTGTCAACTGGAATACATCCAAAGCTTCTACAATCTGTACTCTTTGTTCTATTATCTCCCATACAGAATAGGTAACCTTCTGGTACGATAAAATCATTAAATATATTAGATTCTGTAACAACATCTGGTTGTAAATAATCTTCTTCTAATTCTTCACCATTTATATATACTTTTCCATTTTTTATTTCAACATGTTCTCCAGGAAGCCCGATTACTCTTTTTATATAGCTCTTTTTTGTTATTTCTAAAACATTATATAAAAAACTTTCAAATATATTTTTATCTTTTTCCATATATATAGCAACAGGATTTGATTGATCAGCTGTTCCTTCAGAGTAATTATATTCAGTAGCTTCAAAAGTAACAATATCGCCTCTTTCAGGAAGTTTTCCATTAATTCTAAATGTTCTACTTACAATTAATCTTTGATTTTCAACTAAAGTAGGATACATAGAAACTTGTTGAACTACTGTAGGTGTAGCGACAAAATATCTAAATAGTAATGTTATAACAACTGCAATTACAATACAAACTATCCATTCCAATATATTTTTTGTTTTTTCGCTAATTTTTGGTTTTTTCTCTTCTTTTTGTTCACTATTTTCTAACTCGTCTTTTCCCAAAACTTTCGCTCTCCTCTTTTCTAATTATTTATTAATCTTCTTTTTTCTTTGTTGTTTTTTTAGTTGTAGTTTTTTCACTACTTTTTGTAGCTCCTTTTTTAGCCTCTCTATCAGCTTTATTTTTTTGAAGATTTGCTTCCATTTGTGATAAGAAATCATTATCCATTGGAATATCATTCATATCTGAAACTACTTCTTCCTCTTCTGGTTCTTTCTTTCTTGTATATCTTTTTTCTTCTTGATGTTCTTCTACTTCTTCAGCAGTCTTCTTTGGAGCACTAGAAAATCCTTCAAAACTACTTTCTGGTTCTTTGAAATTTTTCAATTCATCAATAAAACTATTTTCTTCTTCTAAATTTTCTTCTTTTACTTCTTCAATTTCTTCTTTTGGTTCCTCTTCTGGTTCTTCATTGATAATATCATCTCCAATAATATCATCATTACTGTCTCCTCCAATGTCTATTTCAACATTACTATCAGAATCTTCTAAATCATTTACTTTTTCTTCATCTCCTAATAAAGACTTAGATAATTCTCCACTATCGAAAACTGTTGTCTCATCAAAAGTTTTATTATCTTCTGGTTCTTCTTCCTCTTCATCTAATTTATCAATTATACTTGTATCAAAGTCTTCTCCAAACTCTTCTTCTGGCTCTTCTTCTTTTACTGGTTCACTTGGAGCCGGACTACTTGGAGGATTTGAACTACTATTA
Source organism: uncultured Clostridia bacterium (assembly GCA_947585105.1). GTDB lineage: Bacteria > Bacillota > Clostridia > TANB77 > CAG-508 > Scatovivens. The sequence continues at coordinate 1,378 of CANPWV010000050.1, read as the reverse complement.
TCAACATCTTCTTCATCAGAAGTAGTTGAATATAAAGAATCTTCATTTTCTTCTTCATATTCTACAGCTTCATTTAAATCATCATTATCAAATTCATCTTTGTCTTCCTCATAAGTAATATCTTCATCATCTTCATAAGCCCCTGAATTTTGTTTGATTTCTTCAGCTTTTTCAGTCAATTTTTTCTTTTGCTTCTCTGTTTTATGAGATATTTTAGTAGCCTTCTCATTTCCTTTAGTGTCCATTTTATAACCTAAATATAATATTAAAACGATTACTAAAGCAGCAACTCCTAAGAAAATATATTTTGTAGATATACCACTTTTCTCTTCTTCTACTGCCTCTGTAGCAGCGTAAGCAATATTATTTAGCAATAATCCTAAAGATGTCATAGAAACAAAAACTTTACCTATTCTTTTCATATTTTTTCTTCCTCTCTTTAATTTTTTTCTGATGTATTTTTAAAGCTTTTATATAAAGCTTGTTTTGTTGGTATTCTAATAACTACTTCTGTACCTTTTCCAAATTCGCTTTTTATATCAATTTTTCCTTCGTTTTGATCTAAGATTTCTTTAGCAATAGGAAGTCCTAACCCTGTTCCTCCCATTTCACGAGTTCTAGATTTATCAACTCTGTAAAATCTTTCAAAAACTTTTGGAATCTCATCTTTTGGAATTCCAATTCCATTATCTATTACTTTAATATAAGCATCATTATATACAAATCCAACATAAATTTTTATTACTCCATTTTCTGGAGTATATTTTATAGCGTTTGATATAATGTTTAAAACTACTCTTTCAATTCCTTTTTTATCAGCATATACAACTGGAATATCAGCTGTAACCAAACATTCAGCATCTTGATTTTTCTTATCAGCTTCTAATTTTAATCTATCAAAGGCTTGTTTTGTAACTTCACCTAAATCAAATTCTTCTTTATCGCCAACTTTTGTACTATCATATTTAGATAATGTTAATAAGTCACTAACAAGTTCAGCCATACGATTAGCTTCTTCAGATATTCTTCCTAAAAATTCTTTTCTAATATTTTCAGGAACTTCACTTTGAAGCAATGTATCTGAATAACCCATAATTGAAGTTATTGGAGTTTTTAATTCATGTGATACATCAGCAACAAATTCTTTTCTCATTTCATCAAGTTTAACATGTTCAGTAATATCTTGAATTACGGCGATTACACCAGCAGGTATCTCATTTTCATCTTTAAAAGAAGCAAAAAACAAATTAACAGCTCTTCCATTTACATTTATTCTTCTTTCAAAAGACGTCCAATTTTCCAGATACATAACCATTTCTAGATTTATATCAATATTATATTTATCAAAAATTTCACTAAACTTTTGATTTTCATTAAC
>CANPWV010000049.1 GCA_947585105.1 uncultured Clostridia bacterium | reverse complement strand
TTTGTAAAAGAAACTTTGAAAAAATATGATATAGATGGAATAATTCATTTTGCTGCTGAATCACATGTTGATAATAGTATAAAAGATCCATTTATATTTACTCATACAAATGTAATTGGAACACATACTCTTTTAGAAGCTTCAAAACAAGTTTGGGGTGAAGGATCACCAAATAAATTTGTTCATGTTTCAACAGATGAAGTTTATGGAACTTTAGGTGAAGAAGGCTATTTTACAGAGACTTCTCCAATTAAGCCAAACAGCCCATATTCAGCTTCTAAAGCTAGTTCAGATTTAATAGCTTTAGCGTATAGCGAGACTTTTAAAATGAATGTTTCTGTTACAAATTGCTCTAATAATTATGGACCATATCAACATCATGAAAAATTAATACCACATATGATTTCAAAAGCTTTGAAAAATGAAAAACTTCCAGTATATGGACAAGGTATGAATATCAGAGATTGGTTATATGTTGAAGATCATTGTGAAGCAATTGATATTATTTTACATAAAGGTAAAAAAGGCGAAAGATATAATATAGGTGGACATAACGAAAAGAGAAATATTGAAATTGTAAAACTTATATTAGAAAGATTAGGAAAATCAGAGGATTTAATAGAATATGTAACAGATAGAAAAGGACATGATTATCGTTACGCAATAGATCCTACAAAACTTAAAAACGAATTTGGATGGGAGCCAAAGACAATGTTTAAAGATGGAATTGTAAAAACTATTGACTGGTATATAGCTCATCCAGAATACTTAGAAAAATAATTCGAACTCGCTTAATAGAAAAAGATTGCCGTCTGAATAATAAGAAAAAGGAATAAATATGAAAGAAAAATTAATAAATTTTGGAAAGAAATTTTCTAATGTATCTGTAAAATTATTGTTTATATTAGCCGGAATAATTTTAATTTTCATTTTTCTATTTTCACTTTCATTTACGGGAAAATTTTATAATAAATTATATAATTATACTGAGTCAATGGGAATTGAAAGAGATAATATATTAATAAATGGGGCTTTTGTTGTAATTGCAATTTTTCTTATTTATTTTATTTATAAAAAAATATTATCAAAAATTAATTCAAAAGTTTTACTTGCAATTTCAATAATTATTGTTGGATTAGTAGGCTTATTTTGGGTAAATTACTTAAAAGTAGAACCAACAGCTGATCAGAAAATGGTTTATGAATTTTCAGAAAAATTTTTAGAAAAAGATTATTCTATTTTAAATAAAGGACAATATTTATTTTTGCATCCGCTACAATTAGGAATAATAGTGCTTTTGTGTGGAGTATATAAAATTTTTAATATTTCTTCACCATTAGTATTTCAAAATTTAAATATAATATTTGTTATATTATCTAACATCTTATTATATAAAATTGCTAATATTTTATATAAAAATGAAAATACAAATAAAATTTTATTATTTTTATTTATGTTGTTTATAATACTTCCAATGTTATCAGTATTAGTCTATGGAAATATAATTGGCTTAATGTTTTCATTATTATCAATTTATTTTGTTTTAAAATATTTTGAAAATAGAAAAATTAGATATATGTTTTTAAGTCCAATTACTATGATGATTGCGATTGCTTTTAAGGAAAATTGTAAAATAATTTTAATAGCAATTTGTATAATTTTATTTTTAGATTTATTAAATGAACATAAAAAAGGCGCAATCTTAGGAATAGTTTTAATGATAACTTTAGGAGAAATAATTTACCCAGCGATATTTTTTATCTTTGGTAAAATTTCAAAAAAAGAAATAAACAAAGGTGTTCCTATGAGTCTATATATAGCTATGGGAATGGCTGAAAGAGCTGATAGAGCTAGTGGTTGGTATAATATAGATTTTAATGTTGAAAACATGTATATACAAAGCGATTATGATGAAGAAAAATCAAATAAAATTGCAACAGATAAAATAAAAGAGAGATTAAACTTTTTTGTGAAAAATCCTAAAGATTTTGTTTTGTATTATGGCGAAAAAGTTGCTACTACATGGTTAGATCCAACATATCAAACATTATGGGTAAGTACAGCTGCAAATGATGCTTCGAGAGAATTAAGAGATTATTATAGTGATAAACCATTAATATCAAATATTTTAGACGGACAAATTAGAAAGGTAATTGTAAGGTATTTAGATGTATTAGAAGTTATAATATTTTTGAGTAGTTCAATTTTTGTGATTTGGAATATAAAAACAAAAAATATGAATTACAAAAATGTGATTTTAATATTAACTTTTATTGGTGGTTTTTTCTTCCATATAATTTGGGAAACTAAATCACTATATGCGCTCACATATTATTATTTACTTTTACCAACAGCTGCTGGTGGATTAAATTTAATTTTAGATTATATAAGTAAAAAATTTAAATGTAAAAATTAGAGGGGTATTATGGAAAAAATAAGTGTAATTGTTTCTTGTTATAATGAGGAAAAAAGTATACCACTTTTCTATGAAGAAATGGAAAGAGTTATAAGAGAAGATTTTGAAGGTTTAGATGTTGAATTTGAATACATTTTTGTAAATGATGGTTCAAAAGACAATACTTTAAAAGAATTAAGAGAACTTCATCAAAAAGATCCAAAAGTAAGATTTGTATCATTTTCTAGAAATTTTGGAAAAGAAGCTGCAATGTATGCTGGTTTAGAATTTGCTACAGGAGACTATGTAACTCTAATGGACGCTGATCTTCAAGATCCGCCAAAACTTTTAAGACAAATGTATGATTCAATTAAAAATGAAAATTATGATTGCGTAGCTACTAGAAGAGTTAGTCGTAAAGGCGAGCCACCAATTAGAAGTTTTTTCGCGAGAATATTTTATAAATTAATTAATAAAATAACTAATTTTGAAATGGTTGATGGAGCTAGAGATTATAGATTGATGACAAAACAAGTTAAAGACGCTATAATTTCTATGAAAGAATATAATAGATATTCAAAAGGATTAACATCTTTTGTAGGTTTTGATACAAAATGGATAGAGTATGAAAATATTGAAAGAGTTGCTGGAGAAACAAAGTGGTCATTTTGGAAATTGTTTAAATACGCTTTAGAGGGAATTACAGCTTTTTCTACAGCTCCGCTTGCTTTCAGCTCAATATTAGGCTTAATTTTTACAGGAATTTCAGCAATTTTTATTTTGATTATAATTATGAAAACTTTAATATTTGGAGATCCAACTTCTCGGATGGCCTTCTATGGTTTGTATAATGGTATTTATGGGCGGAATCCAATTATTATCACTTGGAATTATTGGACAATATTTGTCAAAAACTTATTTAGAAGTTAAAAATAGACCAATTTATTTTGTAAAAGAAACAGAGAAAGACATGAAAGAGTAATAATTGGAGGAGAAAATGGTTAATAGAATAAAAAAAATAATTAATTCAAAATGGTTTCCTTTTTTAGTATTATTTGTAGTTATGTTTGCTATAGCAATAGTAAAACCCGTAGATTTTGGAGATGATTCCTTTTTTGCTGAAGTTTTAGAAAAAGGAAGTGGACCATATCCAGAAGTAACTAATATAACAGAATATTTGGGAGTCAGATATAATACATGGACTTCAAGAGTAATAATAGAGTTTTTCTTAGTTTTATTTACTAGTAAGTTCTCATTAATTTGGAGAATCTTAGATTCATTAATGTATGTATTAATTGGATATGGAATAAAAAGAGTATTTTTAAGCTCAAAAGATCAAGATAATAAAATTAATTGGATATTAACATTTTTAATTTTATTAATACCAATAACAATAACAAAAGAAGCTGGAAGTATCGCTACATCTTTAAATTATATTTGGCCTATTGCTTTTGGATTAATAAGTTTGATTCCAATTAGAAAAGTAATAGATAATGAAAAAGTAAGATGGTATGAATATTTGATTTATTTTCCAGTAGCTATCTTTGCTTTAAATTCAGAACTTGTTTGTGCTTGTATTTTAGTAACATATTTGATATTTACAATATATTTAGCTTTTAAAAAGAAGCTAAAACCTATTATAATTATTATGTTATTAATTTCAATTGTATGTATGATAGTAGAGCTTAAGTGCCCAGGAAATAAAGCTAGAACAAAGCAAGAAACAGAAATGAGATTTAGTAATTTTGAAAATTTATCAGTTATAGATAAATTCGCTTTGGGATTAATTACTACTATGAATTATTATGTTTTGAATTTTTCTCCACTTTACTTTATTTTCACAGCTATTGTAATGATATTAATTTTCAAAAAATATAGTGATAATGTTATTTGTAAAGGAATAGGAGCTTTTCCTTTTGCAATCGGAATCTTATTTACTCTTCTTCCAGGAGTGTTTGGAGGACCAATAAGAGGTTTTCTTAATTCTGGATTATTAGATGAGAATTTTTCTGGAATTAATAGCTTGTCACTATGTGTTCCAATATTATTATATTTAGTAGATATAGCTCTTAGCTTTGTATCACTTTATTTAATATTTGGAAATTCTAAGAAAACACTTATATCAATGCTAGTTCTTTCATGTGGCTTATGTAGTAGAATTATAATGGGATTTATGCCTACTGTTTTTGCTTCAGGAAATAGAACACATAGTATAATGCTTGTAATGATTATAACTTTAATTATGATGCTAATAGAAGAAAAGGAGAAAAAATTTAAAGATTTATTATTAGATTTTCTAATAATTTTTGCAATTTGCTTTAAATAAAGGAGAAAATATGAACTTTTTTAAAACTTTATTTCAAAATAGAAAAATGGTTTTTAAGCTTGGAAGAAATGACTTTAGAAATAGATACGCAAACGCCAGCTTAGGCGCTTTATGGGGGTTTTTACAACCATTTGTATTTATGATGACTTATGTAATAGTATTTCAATATATAATGCACACAGGAAGTTCAGGAGATTACCCATATTCTGTGTGGTTTTTGCCTGGTATGGCTACATGGCTATTTTGTAATGATGCAATTATGCAAGCTAGTAATTCAATTAGATTATATAGTTATTTAGTAAAAAAAGTTGTTTTTCCAGTTGATATAATTCCTGTCATAACTCTTGTATCATCAAGTACTGTAGGGTTATTCTTGTTTATAATTGCTGGAATTGTAGGGTTTGCTTTTGGATATCCACCAAATATTTTAATAATGTTATATATAATTTTTTGTTTATATTGTTTTATTTTAGCTTTTACAAGATTTACATCAGCTTTAACAACACTTGTTCCAGACTTTGCTCAGCTTTTATCAATTGTAATGCAACTATGTATGTGGTTTACACCAATTGTTTGGAATTTAGGAATGATACATGGAAAATTAGTGGTTTTATTTAAAGCTATGCCATTTACATATTTAGTTGAAGGAATGAGACAAGCTTTTATAGATTCTTCTACAATAATTACAGAACATAATTGTTTATTTACAATTGTATTTTGGTGTATAACAATATTCTTATTTTTATTTGGAAATCATGTATTTAAAAAGAGTAAAAAAGATTTTGCAGATGTGCTTTAATAAATAAAGAGGTTTTTAATGGAAAAAATTAATATCTTAATGGCAACTTATAACGGTAGACGTTATGTTGCAAAACAAGTAGAATCAATATTAAATCAAACATATACAGATTTTAGACTAATAATTTCAGATGATGGATCAACAGATAGTACAGTAAAGATTTTACAAGAATATGAAAAAAAAGATCCAAGAGTTGAAATTTACTGTCATCAAGAAAATACTGGCGTTATAGGAAATTTTGAGTTTCTAATTGGAAAAGTTCGTTCAGAATTATTTATGTTTGCTGATCAAGATGATGTTTGGAAGCCTGATAAGATAGAAAAAACTTTAGAGAAGATGGAAAAAGAAAATTTAGATTTAGTTTATACAGATTTAGAAGTAGTTGATTCAAGGCTAAATCAACTTGCATCATCATATTGGGCTTTAAAGGGATTAGATTATAGAATAAAAAAATATAACAATTTTGAAAGTTTATATTTAAATAATTTTGTAACTGGTTGTACAATGCTTGTAAAATCAAAATGGATAAATGAATTTTTGCCACTTCCAAAAAACACTAGATATGTATTACATGATTATTGGATTTCTCTTGTAATCAGTCAAAATGGTAAAATTGGTTATTTAGATGAGACAACAATTAAGTATAGACAACATGGAAATAATAATATAGGAACAAAAACAAAGTCTGAAGAATTAAAAAATTTAGATGAAGTAAGAAATTTATTTATTGATGTAAAACTTGATCATTTTAAAGTATTTGTAGAAAATGAAAAGAAATTTACATCAGATTATTATAAAGACTTAAATAGAAAATCATTAAAATATTATGAAGATTTAAAAAATGTTAAGAATTTTAGCTTAAAAGGAATAGGAACATTTCATAAATTATATAAATATGAAGCTTTCGATTATAGATTAAAAAACTTTGTAATACTACATTTGCCTTGTTTTGCTAGACCTTATTTTAAAAAACTAAAAGAGAAAAGAGAGCTAGAAGAAAGTATTAAAAAACAAGAAGAATTACAAGCCAAAATTGAAAGAAGAAAAAGAGCAAATGAAAGAAAGGCTGAAAAACTAGAAAAAGAAAATATTAAAAAAGCGAAAACAAAAAAAGGAGTATCAAAATAATGAATCAAACAACAAATACTGATGAACCAGTAATTAAAATAAGTAATCTAATTAAAGAGTACAAGATGTTTGATAGAAAAATAGATAGATTAAAAGAAGCTATTATTCCTAGATATAAAAAACATAAAATATTTAGAGCTATGGATGAGCTTAATTTAGAGGTAAAAAGAGGAGAGGTTCTTGGAATCTTAGGTAAAAATGGTGCTGGAAAATCAACACTTCTAAAAATGATTACAGGTGTTACATTTCCAACTTCTGGAAAAATAGAAGTAAATGGAAAAATAAGTTCACTTTTAGAGCTTGGAGCTGCTTTTAATATGGATTTAACAGGAGTTGAAAATATTTATCAGCATGGCGAAGTTATGGGTCTAACAAAAGAACAGATAGATGAGAAAAAAGATGAAATTATTGAGTTTGCTGATATTGGAGATCATATTAATCAACCAGTAAAAACATATTCTTCTGGTATGTTTGCTAGACTTGCTTTTGCTTGCGCTATAAATGTTGATCCAGATATTTTAATTGTTGATGAAGTTTTATCTGTTGGTGATATGTCATTTCAATTAAAATGTTTTAAAAA
>CANPWV010000048.1 GCA_947585105.1 uncultured Clostridia bacterium | reverse complement strand
GATTCTTTAGAGTTTTCTGTTTTTGAAACATAACCCATTACCATTAATTCTATTTTTTCTCTTCTATCAGTTTCTTCAGCAAGTTCTTTTGCTCTAGTTGCTTGAGTCAAAATTCCATTATCCCCGAATTATTGCGTTTAGAGATACTCCCGCTAAAATAAGCAGTACAATGATAGTCGTTTTGTTATTTTATGATGAAAAATTAAATGTAAAAAAAAAAGAGATGACGATTCACCTCTTTTTTCCAAAATTATTTACTTTCTACTTCTTCTTTAAATCCCTCTAATTTTGTTGTACAATGTGGGCATCTTGTAGCTTTAAAAGCTATTTCAGTGTAGCAGTAAGGACATAATTTTGTTGTTGGCTCTACTGGAGCTTCTTCTTTATTTTCTTTTTTGCCTTTTTTCAAAACTTTTTGTTCTGCCATTGATGCTAATTTTTCTAATCTTTCTTTGCTCTTCTTTTCAGCAGTAGTAATAATTTTTATCATCATAAATAATATAAAAGCAACAATTAAGAAATTAATCACTGCTGTAACAAAAGTTCCATAATCAATAACTTGTCCGCTTTTTCCTAATGGAATAGTTCCGTGAATTTCAGCACCACCAATTAATCCTAATAATGGTTGAATAAAACTATTTGTAAAAGCTGTAACTATTGCTGCGAAAGCGTTAGCGATAATAACACCAATTGCCATATCCATAACATTACCTTTAGAAATAAATTCCTTAAACTCTTTAAACATAATATCTTTCCCCCGTTCAAATTTTATTTACAAAATTTATTATATTAGGGAAATCGAGTTTTGTCAACAATTTTTTTAACAAAAAAGCCAGAAACTAAGAAAATTTCAAAGCTTCTAGCTTTTAAAACTATTTATTTCTACAATATAAACTAACTAATCTAATTACTATTAATAAGAAAACCATAATTGCAAAAATAATTAAAGAACTTAGAGCTGCAAGTATTGCCTCTGATAAACTTGCACCAATTATTAAACCAAGAATTATTCCTAAAACAACACTTAAAATACCAAGAATATATTCTCCACAGTTACGACAAACTCTTTTTGGTTTTATGCAATCATATTCTTCACATCCATTATTATCCATATTTCACACCTCCGGCTCCTAAAGCAATTTCTTGCTTTAATATATAATATGTATTTTTAGGATTTATTGTTCCATATTATGTAAATTTTGCAATTTTATATTAAATATGTTATAAACGAAATAATTAAAATGGTAAGAAGAGTTATGGTTGAAGATACTGCAACTCAAACTGAAAAAACATATTTTATATCAGTAACATTCCAATTAAAACTCCCAAAATATTTCCAAGTTTGCTTATTCTTCCTTTATACATTGAATTAGACTCTGGAATAATCTCACAAGCTGTTATATATAACATCGCTCCAGCTGCAAATCCTAAAGATACCCCTATCATTTCTTTAGATATATTTCCTATTACAGCTCCAAAAATCGCACCTAACCCTGTTGTAAGACCAGATATCATTGTATATATTATAACTCTTATTTTACTATAACCGCCTTGCTTTAAAGGAACAGCCATAGCTAAACCGTTCTGGAAAGTCATGTATACAGATTGCAATTGCTAAGGCTATTCCAAGCTCGCTTGAAGCGTTAAATCCAGATCCAATCGCAAGTCCTTCTGGAAAATTATGAATTGCAAGTCCTACTCCTATTATAATTCCTACTTTAAGAAGAGTTGAGCCACTCTTCCCATTTCCAGAAAACTTCTTATTTACTAAGTCATTGCAAATTATCATAAGAAGAACTCCTAATAATATTCCAAATATAGTCATTCCGTGTTGTTACAAATTTTAAACTCTCTGGAATTAAGTCAAAGCAAATAACAGCTGTCATAAGTCCTGATGAAAATTCCAAAATAAAACTAACAAATTTATTTGATTTTATATTTAAAAGCGCACCACACACTCCTCCAAGACTTGTTCCAATCATTCCAAATATCATTCCTAAAATAGCAATATGTCCAACATTTCCCATAAACTCACCTCGCTTTACTATTTTATTTAGTAAAACGAAAAAAAGAACCTTTGGCTTTAAACCAAAGATTCTTAAAATTAATCTTATTTATTTAATTCTTTTTCAAACATCATAAATCTTATACATAAACTAATTATTATTATAAACATTACAATAGGAATAACAGTAGTTGTAAAAGGAATTCTAGTTATTGCTATAATTGATAAAACTTCTAATAAAATTACTAACATTTCACCTAAAGTCTTACAAACTGTAATAAATGGATTTCCAAGTTTTTTATATCTTATTGCAATATAAACAACAATTATCAAAGCTGTAATTACTGAAGGAATGATATATGGTTTTACAATATCACGAATTCTTATTTTTGAATCATGATAAAAATCATATTTTTTACCTTTTTCTAGCTTATCAAATATAGTTTGTTCTACTTCTTCGCTACCTTCTGATTCAGTAGCTTCTACATCTTCATTTACATATAAATTATTAAGTTTTTCTAATAAAGCTTCTTCCTCTTTTTCAGTTATTGTTGGACTAATTATATAAACAGAATCTGAAAAAACTTCTACTTTCTTAATTTCATAAATTTTGTCTTTAAAAACTTCATCGCAAATTTTTGTTATATCTTCCCTATTAAATTTTTGGTCAAATGAGAATTTTAAAGTGTCATGAGCCCTTAAATCTAAGCTTACATTAAAACCTTTAACACAAACCATTATAATACCAGCTAATAAAATAAGTGCTAAAACAAAAAATATAATTTTATTCTTTTTCATTTTTGTAGTCTTCCTTTCTATCTTTATTTTAAATTACATATTTTAAAATGATTGTATTATAAATAATTTGTAGTAACATTCCCCAGAACAATACTGAACCAAGTCCGCTAATAGAAGCACTTACAAAGAATGTAAATATAAATGACATAACTACTAGTGGGAATGTTATGGCGTAATATCTTTTTAATGTCTCTAAATAAGCTCCTTGCTCATTTTCATTTTTTCTTCTTAAATAGCTAATAATAAATATTATATTTAAAGCAATTACAGCGAATAGCGCTACAATAGAGCTAATTGAAATTACAACTTTTACATATTTTAAAACAAGTATTACAAGACCAATCAAGCAAGCATTCATTATTCCAGCTAAAAATCCTCTTGCTCCAAATTTAATTAGCAATAATAAAGTAGTAATTCCAAGAATTGATACAATAACTAAAGTTACTATTGTCATTGTATTATCTGACAAATTAGATTCGATAAATAAACCATTACTATTTCCTACAACATATTTTACTGGAAGTGTATCATGATTTAGTAAATAAGCAATATTATCAAGTGATTCTGCGTAATCATTTACATCTTCAACTTCAATATCTGAAACATAAGGAATATTTAAGATATTTTGATCAAAATTTTCAAAATCATCTGGAAAATAAGTTGTCATTAAAGAAGAACCATCAACTCTAAATGAAACTCTTTCTTGAACTTCTTCTCCTGATTCGTTTGTATAACTTATATATTGTTTAACAATTTCTTTTAATATTTCTTTACCACTATCATCAAAAGTTAATTGTAAATAAAGATTATATTTATTATTATCACCTACATTTGAAACAACTGTAGCATCTTTTAAATGACTTTTGTCCATCAAAATAACACCTGTTTGATAATCAATAATATCAAAATCTCCGGCTGATAATAAAGCAACTTGAGATAAATAAGGAATATTATCATTTTGTGATAATTCAATTACCATATTTCCTGTTTTTTCATCAAGTCTTATGTTATATTCTGTAGCTCCAAATTTTTCTAATCTATTTTCAATCAATTTCTTAGATTTTTCAAAATTTTCTTTTGTTAAGCTTGATTCTTCATTTTTCTTTATAGTTCTAACTTCTTCGTTAAATCCAGTATCTGTTGTTGTAGTATTTTCTTCTAAGTCAGAAGTAACTTCTACACTTTCATCATGAGTATGTTCGCTTCCATCTTCTACATAACCTTTGATGTTTCCTTTTGAATCAACCCATACTTCTATTTCTTCTTCTGAATCATCTGGAACTAAACGATATTCAATTATTCCATTAGCTTCAGTTCCTAATTTGTAATCTGGAATGATATTTTTTAATTTGTTTGATTTTGGAACATAAATTCCAACAAAAGCTATAATAATTACCGCAATTGATAAAAGCACTAATAATATAGACATTAAAATTTTAGTTAAATTTTTTCCTTTCAAAGTTCTTACCTCCAAATTTGCTATAATATAAATCTTTTCAAATTTTATATTATTTTTTAAGAAATTTCAATATATTTTTGTAAAAAATATCAAAAAAGGCGTATTTTTTAACACGCCTTTTTAAAATTTAACATTAAATTATTTATTTAATCCTTTTAAACCTGGATAAACAGCGATGTTACCTAATTCGTTTTCAATATTTAATAATCTATTGTATTTAGCAACTCTATCTGTTCTACATGGAGCACCAGTCTTGATTTGTCCAGCGTTTGTAGCTACAGCTACATCAGCTAAAGTTGTATCTTCTGTTTCACCACTTCTATGAGAAACAACAGCTGTATAACCATGTTTTTTAGCAAGCTCAATTGCGTCTAAAGTTTCTGTTAAAGTACCAATTTGATTTAATTTGATTAATATAGAGTTTGCAACTCCCATATCTAATCCTTTTTGTAATCTCTTAGTATTTGTAACAAATAAATCATCACCAACTAATTGAACTTTTGAACCTAATCTATCTGTTAATTTTTTCCAATTTTCCCAATCTTCTTCAGCTAAACCATCTTCTATAGAGATTAATGGATATTTTTCTGTTAAAGAAACTAACCAATCAATCATTTCATCTACTGTTTTTAATTCTTTAGTTTTCCAGAAATAATATTTTCCTTCTTCACCAATCTTTTTAGCTTCATCATACATTTCTGTAGAAGCAATATCAGTAGCAAGGCAAACGTCTTTTCCTGGCTCTAATCCAGCTTTTTTGATAGCTTCAACTAATAATTCTAAAGCTTCTTCATCATTTGATAAGTTTGGAGCAAATCCACCCTCATCACCAACACCAGCAGCTAAACCTTTTTCTTTTAAGATTCCTTTTAATGTATGATAAATTTCAGCACACCATCTTAAAGCTTCTGTAAAGTTTGGAGCACCAACTGGCATAATCATAAATTCTTGTGAAGAAACTGTATTTTCAGCATGTTTTCCACCGTTTAATACGTTCATCATAGGAACTGGTAATGTTTTAGCATTTGTTCCGCCAATATAGTTATATAATTCCATTCCTAAAGAATTAGCAGCAGCTTTAGCAACAGCTAAAGAAACACCTAAAGTAGCGTTTGCACCTAATCTTCCTTTATTTTCTGTTCCATCTAATTCGATAAGTTTTCTATCAATTTCAGCTTGATCATAAACATTCATATATTGTAATTCTGGAGCAATTATTTCGTTTACATTTTGAACAGCTTTTAAAACTCCTTTTCCTAAATATCTTGATTTGTCTCCATCTCTTAATTCAACAGCTTCAAAAGCTCCTGTAGAAGCTCCTGATGGAACCATAGCAACTCCGCTAAATCCACCTTCTGTTATAACCTCTACTTGAACAGTAGGATTTCCTCTAGAATCTAATACTTCTAGGGCTTTAATGTCTTCAATTCCTAAATAATCTTTCATAAATAATACTTCCTTTCTTTTATTTAGTTAGTTCACACGAACCTTATGATTTTACCATAAAGTTTTTAAGTTTTCAAGCTTTAATTTACATAATTTGGTAAAATAATTTATTTATTTAAAATTTTATAACTCTTTCCCATGGCAAATTTTCTTTTCCAAAATGACCATAATTTGTTGTTTGTTTATATATAGGTTTTCTTAAATCTAGATATTTTATAATTCCTGAAGGTGTTAAATTAAATGTATTGTTAATTTTTCTTACAATTTCTTCTTCTGGAATTTTGTTAGTTCCAAATGTATCAACATATATAGAAACAGGTTTTGCAACTCCTATTGCGTATGAAAATTGAATTTCACATTTATCACTATAACCATTTGCAACAACATTTTTAGCGATGTGTCTAGCCATATAAGCTGCTGAACGGTCTACTTTACTTGGGTCTTTTCCTGAAAAAGCTCCTCCTCCGTGACGGCTGTAACCACCATAAGTATCAACAATTATCTTTCTTCCAGTTAACCCGCTATCTCCTAAAGGTCCACCTATTACAAATCTTCCAGTAGGATTTATGTAATATTTTGTTTTCTCATCTAATAAATTACTTGGAACAACTTCTTTTATAACTTTTTCTTTAATATCTTTTTTTAATAAATCTAGATCAACATTTTCTAAATGCTGAGTTGAAACAACAATAGTATCAACTCTTACAGGTTTTTCATCATCATATTCAACAGTCACTTGAGTTTTTCCATCTGGTCTTAGATATGAAATTTCACCAGATTTTCTAACCTCTGTTAATCTTCTAGCTAGTTTATGAGCTAAACTAATTGGAAGTGGCATTAACTCTCGTGTATCATTACAAGCAAATCCAAACATGATTCCTTGATCTCCAGCACCTTCTGAATTAAGCTCTTCTCCCTCTTTATCTTCATAAGATTTGTCCACTCCTAAAGCAATATCTGGAGATTGTTTAGAAATATTTAATAAAACTTTACAAGTTCTATAATCAATATCTGTTTTTTCATTATCATAACCAATTTCTTTTATAGCGTTTCTTACGACTTTTTCGATATCAATATCAGCTTTTGATGTAATTTCTCCTGTTACTAAAACTTGTCCTTTTCCAGCAACAGTTTCACAAGCAACTCTAGAGTTTGGGTCTTTTTCTAAACATGAATCTAATACACTATCTGATATAAAATCACAAAGTTTGTCTGGATGGCCTTCTGTTACGCTTTCTGATGTAAATAATTTCTTCATATATTATTCCTCCTATTTATAAAACTTATAATGATTTTAAAATAAAATTAAATGAGCTTTGCACCCCCGCGTGCAAAGCTCGAATCGGATTTCATATATAAAATCATCATTCAAAGCTTGTCGCTTTGTCGGTCTTAGCACCTTGCCACTTTGGGCTGGTTGCTGTGGAGTCGTCAAGCCGAATCTCTCGTCCACTCTTGATAACAAAAATATTTTACTATGTAATTTTTAGTTTGTCAATACTTTTTTAGACAATTTCTTCATTATTTTGAACTTCTTCTTGATTATTCTCATCTTTATCAGAAACTTCCATACTAGCTATTGAAACTTCGTAAGCAATTCTAGTTTCTACTGTTCCATCTTCATGTTTTTTCTCATAAGTTCTAGATTGAACTCTACCTACTACTTTAACTTCTGTTCCAACTTCTATTTTTT
>CANPWV010000047.1 GCA_947585105.1 uncultured Clostridia bacterium | reverse complement strand
GAAAAAACAGATAAAATGTTAGAAGAAATTGATAGCTTAACAGTAGTTGAATTATCAGAATTAGTAAAAGGAATTGAAGAAAAATATGGAGTTACTGCAGCAGCAGTTGCAGCACCAGCAGCTGGAGCAGTTGCAGGTGGAGCTGAAGCAGCTGAAAAATCAGAATACAATGTTGTATTAAAAGATGCTGGAGCAGCAAAACTTCAAGTTATTAAAGTAGTTAAAGAAGCTACAGGTTTAGGATTAAAAGAAGCTAAAGATTTAGTTGATGGAGCTCCAAAAACTGTAAAAGAAAATGCACCAAAAGCTGAAGCTGAAGAACTTCAAAAGAAATTAACTGAAGCTGGCGCAGTTGTAGAATTACAATAATTCGGAAACAAGCGTGGGTTCGACGAAGTCGAACACTCCGCAGTCGTAAAATTACAATAATCTATTGTTTCAAGTTTTTAAATAAAGTTTTTGATTTATTCAAAAACTTTATTTTTTTTATTTAATTTTACTTGTTTTTTTAATTCTTTTGATATATCATTATAATGTATAAAAGTTTTTACGAAAGAGAGAAAAAATTATGAGCAAAATGAGTTCACAAAAAGGTATTACTATGATGAGCTTAATTATATATATAACAAGCTTTTTGGTAGTAACAGGAATAGTAGCCGGAATTACTGCTTTTTTCTATGGAAATTCTAATTTGATGTCAAAAGAACTTTATAGTGCTTCAGACTTTAATAAACTAAATTTATATCTTGTTAAAGAATCAGAACAAGATGGAAATAGAATTAAAGAAATTGCGCTATCAAGTGAAAGTCCTAAAGAAGGAGAAGAAAAAGATGCTTATTATCTTCTTTTCTCAAACGGAGATAGATTTACATTTGATTCTGATAATGGCTTATTATATTATAATAGTGTCTGTATATGTGAAGATGTTAATAAATTTAAAGTAAAATCAGAATATGGTTCAGGAAGAGAAGTAATAAACGTAATGGTAGGTTTTACAAATAAATCATATTCTTGCAAATATACAATGGCTCAATAATAATTTTTAAGAGGTACAAAAGTGAAAGAAAAATTTAATGAAAAATATAAGTTCTTTGTTAGAACTCATAGAAAAATCGGAATATTAATTGATTCAATAAAAGGCTTTTTAATTACATTATTAATTCTTACATTAATAGTATTTTTTGGATCTGCAATAATACATAATATACTTAGAGCAATTGAAGCTTCTAATAATTATTCTGGAAAATATAAAAAACTATATAAAACTGGTAATGAAATGATGAATTTATATTCAGAAGGTGAAGGAAGCCAAACCTTGATTATTTTGCCAGAGTTGGGCTCATCAAGTCCTGTATTGAAATATAAAGCTTTAGCTGATTCATTAAGCTCAACTTATAAAGTTGTTATATCAGAGCCTTTAGGTTATGGATATAGTTTATCTACAAAAAAGGAAAGAACATCTAAAAATATTATAAATGAATTAAGAGGTGCTTTGAAAACCGCTGAAATAAATGGACCTTATGTTTTACTAGCTTTTTCAAATAGTAGTATATATGCAGATTATTATAGTAAAGAATTTCCAGAAGAAGTTTTAGGAATAATTTCTATTAATGGTTTTTATTCTGAATCTATGGAAAACGAGACATTTAAAGATAAATATCTGCCAAATGTTGTATCAAATGTAAATTTTTATAGTGGTATATCTTTTTCGGGATTTTTTAGATGGAAGAGTTATCTTAGCCCAGATTCGTTTGATATAGATAAAATGCAAGCTAATAATTCTTATGGAAAAGAAGAAATCAAATTATATAGAGAACGATTATCAAATAGATTTTTAACAAAAGAAATGAGAAATGAATGTAAAAAGTTAAAAGATAATATGAACGAATTAAAAGATTTTAAATATTCAGAAAATTTGACAACTCTTCAAATATTAACAACAAATTATAGAGATGAGTATTTAGAAAGAGGCGAAAATATTCTTAAATATACAACAAACCTAGTTTCAAATAAAGATATTCAAAAATCAAGAACAATAAATGGAGATATCGGAGATTATCTTTATACTGATGATGGAATAAGAAGTTTAAAAAATTTAATTGTTATGTATTTTTAATTGTAGAAAGTTCTAGATAAATAAATATCTAGAGCTTTTTTATTTGCAATAAAATATTAAATATGATATAATTAATATGTGTTTCGACATTGTTCGAAACTCGATAAATTGCCATATGTGGCGAGAAAAGTAAGGAGAGTGTTTATGGAAACACCAAAAAACGCAAAACCACGGAAGATTGACTTAGTAATCCTAGTGCTAATCAGTCTGTTCGCAATTACCATCTTTATTGGTACTGTTGACGAACAGACGAGTAAAATCGCTATGGAAAAACTGAATCAGTCAACCACCAACTCAGACGAAGCAGGCCAGAAAGACCCAAATGTTCCGACTTATGTTGTAAGTTCTGAGGAACAAAACAATGAAGAGGAAGATACCCCAATTCTTTGCGGTATCAAATGTGGATCGTCGCTCAGCGAATTAAACAGCTTGTTTAACTCTAATGAAGAGGAAGAATCAAGCCAAAAGAGCAAAATGAATTCCAGGAGTATTCCGGAGATCAAAATGCTTGATTCTGTATGTTTTGAAGAAGAAATAAATGCTGTTTCTCTTGTTCAAAAGACAGTAGGTATAAAGATTTCTTTATCTGACATTACAGAAGAATCTACCACTGAGGAACGAATTTTAGCAATTGCTAATTATGCGGTTTCTCATGGTTTTAGCCTTGAAACGGCTGCTGGTGTTGCGGGAAATATTGCTGTGGAAACACGGTATAATCCTTCTTCAATTAGTGACTCAGGCGATTATTACGGACTTGTTCAGTGGAATAACCTAAAAGCTGGTGGCTATCGTTGGAGAGAAATCCGCGATTGGCTGAAAGAAAACGGCTATGAATGGGATTCCTTTGAGGGACAAGTAAAAGCCATCTTTTCTGGAATTAGAAATGGCAAGTTTGCCTATGATGATTACAGTTGGGATGAATTCAAGAGTCTCAAAGATGTCGAACAGGCTGCGGAAATGTTCTGTGTCTACTATGAAGTCTGTCCTGGCGGATCCGATGGACGTACTAAGTGGTATGACAAAGGCGAGCACTATCAAGCGCTCAACTTGAGAAAGTCAGAAGCTCTCATTGCTTACGAGATTATGAAAAATCCTAATCTCGAGTATTACGGCGAAAGACCATACACTGTGTAGTCCTTTGGTCTAAGTTTTCCTCACCGTGTTTTCACGGTGAGGTTCTCCTTTTTTAAATCATATTTTTCAATGAAAATAATATTATGTAAGTAAAATAAAACTATTTAAGGAGCTTTTATTTATGAACTCTTTTTATTTTGCTGTTATAAAATTGAAGAAAAATTTTCTTTCAATAATTGTAATATTATTTGTGATTTTTCTTTGTGTGTATTCAAATCAAAATATTGAAGCTGTAAAAGAAGGATTAAGTCTATGGGTAAATAATGTAATTCCAAGCCTTTTTCCATTTTTTATAGCAACTGAAATTTTATGTAAGACAAATTTTATAAATATATTAGGAAAGATTTTACAAAAGCCTGTAAGCAAACTTTTTAATGTTCCTGGAGAAGGAGTTTTTCCTTTGATAATGGGAACAATAAGTGGTTATCCAAGTGGTGCAAAAATTGTTAGTAATTTGAAAAAAGACAAAATTTTAAGTGAAGAAGAGGCTGAAAGATTAATTTCTTTTACTAATAATTCTGGACCATTATTTATATTAGGAACAGTAGGTGTAAGTCTAATTAAGAATAAAACTCTTGGCTATATTTTGCTTATTTCTCATATAATCTCATGCTTGATAGTTGGAATTATTTTTAGAAATTGGAAGAAAGAGGCTAATATAGAAAAAGAAGAGAAAAATATTTTGAAAAAAGAAGAAAAAAATATAAGTATAAAAGATTTTGGAGAAATATTAGGTGATTCAATCAGAAATTCAATTGCTACAATACTTAATATAGGTGGATTTGTAGTATTTTTCTCAGTAGTAATTTCAATATTAAATTCAAGTGGATTTTTTAATTTTACGAGTTTTATTTTTAAAAAATTAAATATTTCGAGTGATATTCGGAAATGGCGTAATAGGTGGAATTATAGAGCTTACAAATGGTGTTAAGCAAATTTCAATTTTTGAATTAAATGAAATAAATATTTCTATAATTTCGTTTTTAATTGGATTTGGTGGATTATCAGTTTTATTTCAAGTTTATAGTATTATATCAAAAGAAAATATATCAATAAAACCGTATTTTTATGGAAAACTTTTGCAAGGAATAATTTCTTTTTTTGTAACTTTTTTATTGGTGAGTTGTCTATAGTTTAGAAAGGAGGAAAATTATGGACGAAGATAAACAAACTTATAAAAATTTTTTGGAGGGAAATATAAAAGATTTTGAAAAAATAGTAGAAAAATATATGAATAAAATTGTTTATTTTACTTATCAATATGTTAAAAACATAGAAACCGCCGAAGATCTGGCTCAAGATGTGTTTGTGTATTTACTAGTAAATAAGGACAAGTATCGTTTTAAATGTTCATTAAAAACATATTTGTTCTTAATCGCAAAATCAAGAGCATTAAATTATTTAAAGTCTCACAGCCAAAAAGTTGTACAATTAGAAGATTATATGAATTTAGAAGATTTAGAAGAACTAGAAGAAAAAGTTTTTAATGGAATAAGAGACGATAATTTAAAAAAAGCAATTTCAAATTTAGATAATAAATATTCAATAGTTATATATTTATCTAAAATCGAAGAACTAAAAATAAAAGATATTGCGAAAATATTAGATTTGACAGAAGGAGACATAAAAACATTAATACATAGGGGAAAGAAAAGATTAAAAGATATTATTGGAGAGGAGGAAAATTTATATGCTTAATAAAGAAAATTTTATTAAATCTGTTTATGAAAAAAGTAAACATGTAAATTTAGAAGACGATTTTTATAGTACAGAAGTTTATAAAGAAGAAAAAAAGAGTAAATATAAATATTGCAAACTAATTGTTAATTTTGTATTTGTTTTTGTGATATTAGGAACTGTTGGAACGATAGCGCTAACTACATATAGAACAAAATATAATAAGCCTAATTATAATTGGTCAGATGGAAGTGTTAAGTTTAATGAAAAGTATGATGATTATTCAAAATCAATTGGAAAAATTATTGGTACTCATAATGGTACAGAATTAAAATTGACATCTCAAAATTATGATGGAGGTTTTGTTGTATTAGAATTTGATTTGAAATTAGATAAAGAAGATAAAAAATATTTGAAAATAGGTGAAAATACATTTTCTAGTGAAGAAATCGAAGAAAACAGAAAGAATTTTAATGGATTAGCTGATGAAAGAATAAATAATTATAATCCAAACTTGACTGAAGAGGAAAATAACCAACGAGTTGAAAAATGGAAAAACAAAAAAATAACATACGAAAAAGAACTTGAGAAAATGAGTTTAGAAAAAAATACTGTTAAATTATTGCTAAACTATGATATAAGTGATTTATATACTTATAAGATAGATGGTATTAAGTATCATATATCAGATGGAGAAAAACAAGAAGTAAAAAAAATAAATGATTTAGAGTACAAAATATTTATAATGTATTTTGTGCCAGATGAATATATAGAAAATAAAGATCATTTTGTGATGTCATTTGAAAATATTATTTTAACGGCTACATCAGATAAAGATGTACTCCTTGAATTAAGAGAAGATGGAATTGCATTTGCAGAAGGAAGAGATGATAATGAAACAATTAATCTTCATAGTAAATTTGATGTAAATATCGAAAAAAATGATAGCGAGATAAAGTTGTTTAATTTTAATGAAAAAAATGTTAAATATGATATTTTAACAGAAAAAATTGAGTATGTTAAAGTTACACCAATGCAGACTATTATAAAAATAAAAGCAAATATGGATGGAATAAAAGAAGATTCATTGAAAACACGATGGGAAGATAGAAATAGTCCAGAATTAATCGGAAATATTAGTTTTAATGTATATAACGAAAATAATGAAGTAATAGGAAGCTCAATTATTGAAAGTAGAAGATATTTTTGGTATGAGAATGGAGATTTTGAAGAATGGGAAAAACATGGATTAGTTCCAAATGATGAAGAAAGATCTTCAAATGGTGGGCGTTTGGAAATAACAGAATATGTAATTGTTTCTAATGATGATTATGATAGTTTTTTGAAAATAATACCTATGATTACAAGAGTATCTGATGAAGAAAGAGAATATTTTAAAGAAATAGATGATTCTTTTGAAATTAATTTAAATTAGATTACATTAATAAATAAGAAAAATGAATTTTACAAAAAGTTAGATAGTATAAATTAATTTATACTATCTAACTTTTTGTATTTACTTTAAATTGGTTAATATTTTGCAATTTAATTGATAATTTTTATCTTTTTTATCTTTTTAATATAAATTATAAAAATGTTTTATAATTTATTTATAAAATATTAAGGGAACTTAATATTTTTAAAAATCAAAAGTTTGCTTGAAGAATGGAGGATTTTTATGGCAAAGATTAGTAAACGGTTGGTGGCAATACTGTTAGCGGCTGTTATAACAGTCATGACAGTCGCGGTTGTGCCGGTTTCTGCGGCAAATTGGGAAGACGGCTGGGGAGCAACATGGATCTATAGATTGGTCTATGAGGACTCTAACCTCACTGTTCATTCCGGAAACAAGAGCATTTCTAAAGGTGAAGGCTTTACTATAATTGGTTGCGAAAATGGGAATTTCAAAATCAATTACAGCACGTCAAGCGGTGAAAAAGAAGGATGGATTTCACCTGGACAATTAACGATTAATACTGCAACGGCTTATACTGCTAAGGTAACATCTTTGAATGGAGTAACAGTATATGCAAGAAACGGTACTAATTCAAAGGTTCTTGGAAGTATTTCCAGAGGTGAAACTATTTGCGTGCTCGGCCAAGAAGGCTCGTACTACTATGTTGAATATAACACAACTAATCAGACGTATGTCAGAAAAAGAGGTTGGGTTTATGCAAAATCGGTAGAGATTAAGAGTTCTTCGTCACCTTCTGACAATTCATTCTATGATTTGTCGATTTCATGCAATTTTAACGGAGCTTCTCTATATTATGCTCCAGGAGATTATGAGCCGTGGACTAGCGTAACAAGTACTCAAGCAGTTGCAAGAGCATCTACGACAATCAATAATCAGGAATACTGGTATATCGAATTTGTGTCTTCAGATGGTGTGCAAATGTCTGGTTATGTTAAAGTCTAAAGTTATCTCATAAAATTCAAATTTGGAAAAGTAATCACAAACTAATGTAATATGTTAAGATTAAGCAAACTTTTTGATTTTGCAGGGAATTTCTAAAAAGAATTCCCTGTTTTATTTTTATTCATTATAAAATTTCAAAACTGTTAGAAAATCTTCTAACAGTTTTTTGTATTTTAAAAATAATTGTTTTTTATTAAAAAACTATTGCATTTTAAAATCAAATGTGGTATTATAATAACCGGTTTAGCATTTGGGGGAACCAAGTTTCTTATAGGGCATATAGAAAGCTAAGTAAATATCGCATACTTATTTTTCTATATGCCCTTATGTTTTTTTACATAAGTGTATAAATACATATAGAAACGAGGTGAAAAGCTATGAGAAGGAAAAATACTAAGTCAGTATTTTGTTTAATTCTTGTAATGTTGGAAATAATTGTTGCGATAACAATTGTGAAACTAGCAACATTAGGTTATGACGTTCACATTACAGTAGAAAAACAAAAAATTGAAGTTAGCACTAACCAAATTGTAACTAACTCCAATTATTAAGCCAACAGAGAGAAGCCTAGTGCTTTTCTCTTTTTTTATTATTATATGTTAAAACATAGAAAAAGTCAACAATTAAATAAATAAATTAATTGTGATATGAAAGAAATGTGATAATGTCTTAAGTAATGAAATGAGAAAATGTCCCAACCAAAAAATAATTGTTCTCTTA
>CANPWV010000046.1 GCA_947585105.1 uncultured Clostridia bacterium | reverse complement strand
CCCTAAATTTAAAATTTTTAGGGCTTATGTTTAAAAAATTTTGGGACATTTTCAAAAATCATTGACATACAAAACCAAAAAAATATAGTAATGATTAAAAAAAGAACGATGTGGCAGATAAACTGCCACACCATCCAATGAAGAAGAAAAAAAATGGGAAATTAATGAAGCTGTCAAAATTAATTTTTGCGACTACGCTCTACTAAAAGATAGATAATAGCAATGACACAAATTACGATTCCAATACATTCAATGATTCCAAGCACCAGGCTTAAGATTCCAGAATAATCAAGAATCGCAAAGATTGCAAAGCACCACGCCGCTATTGTTAAAGTTTTTTGATTAAATTCAACATTTGAATCTAAAATATTAACTTTAGCAAAGAAATAAGTTGCCACAAATATAATTATCGGCAAAATTATCATTGAGTAGACGTTTGGCTGGAAAATCAAAAATATTGCCATTGCAACAGCTCTTGAAGGTTTTTTTAAAACTTCATACCAAAACCGGATAGAAATTAAAATATTTTCCTTGAACTCTGTACTATCGTTTTCGATCCAATCCTTAATCTCTTTCCTCTCCATTTTGATAGTCAAATACGCCATGACTATCACAATCGCTAACACCAGAATGTTAACTAGCATGTTCTATCATGCTCCCTTCAATTGATTAAGCTTACTTTCACGTAAACTCATTAATTATTATAACACATAAATTTAAAAAAGTAAAATAAACTATAAATACTTCTTTAAAAATTTTCCAGTAAAACTGTTAGGATTTTTGGCGACTTCTTCAGGTGTTCCAGTAGCCACAACTTCGCCACCGTTTTCTCCGCCTTCAGGTCCTAAATCTACAATATAATCAGCTGTTTTAATTAAATCTAAATTGTGTTCAATAACTATTATTGTATTTCCGCCTGTTGCTAGTCTTTGTAAAATATCAATTAATTTTCTAACATCTTCCATGTGAAGTCCTGTTGTAGGCTCGTCTAAAATATATAAAGTCTTTCCTGTAGGTCTTTTTGAAAGTTCTGTAGCAAGCTTAACTCTTTGAGCTTCTCCACCTGATAAAGTAGTTGATTGCTGACCTAATTTTATATAACCTAATCCAACATCATAAAGTGTTTGAATCTTTTGCTTTATTCTTGGAAGATTTGAGAAAAACTCTAAAGCCTCTTCAACAGTCATATCTAAAACATCAGAAATATTTTTTCCTTTGTATTTAACTTCTAAAGTTTCTCTGTTATATCTCTTTCCTTTACAAACATCACAAGGAACGTAAATATCAGGTAAAAAGTTCATTCCAATTCTAATTACACCATCACCTGAACAAGCCTCGCATCTTCCGCCTTCAACATTAAAGCTAAATCTGCCTTTAGAGTAACCTCTCATTTTTGCTTCATTTGTTCCAGCAAATAAATCTCTAATAATATCAAATACACCTGTGTATGTTACTGGATTTGAACGAGGCGTTCTTCCTATTGGTGACTGATCAATGTTAATAATTTTATCTATGTTGTTAATTCCTTTGATTTCCTTACAAGCTCCAGCTTTTTCATGTGAGCCGTTTAATTCATTTGCTATTGTCTTATATAAAATTTCATTTACAAGAGTTGATTTTCCAGAGCCTGAAATTCCTGTAACGCAAGTCATAACTCCAAGTGGGAATTTTACATCAATATTTTTAAGGTTGTTTTCTTTTGCACCTTTTATCTCTAAATATTGTCCGCTTGGTTTTCTTCTCTTTTTCGGAACTTCTATTTTTCTTTTTCGACTTAAATAATTTCCAGTAATTGATTCTTCAACTTTTGAAATTTCTTCGGCTGTTCCGTTGCGCCATAATATTTCCACCATGAACACCAGCGCCGAGGGCCAATATCAATTATTTGATCTGCGCTTCTCATAGTATCTTCGTCATGTTCTACGACAATAACTGAATTTCCTGAATCTCTTAGTTTTTTCAAAGTATCTATCAATTTTTCGTTATCTCTTTGGTGCAAACCAATACTTGGCTCGTCCAAAATATACATAACGCCTGAAAGCCCTGAGCCTATTTGAGTAGCAAGTCTAATTCTTTGAGCTTCTCCACCTGATAAAGTAGCGGCGCTTCTTGATAAAGTCAAATAATCTAAGCCAACATCAATTAAAAATTGAAATCTTTTACTTAATTCTTTAAAAATTTGATCTGCAATCATCATGTCTTTTTTGTTAAGTTTTAAATTTTCAAGATATTCTTTTTCTCTCCTAATCGGCATATCTGTAAGTTCATTTATGTTTTTATTTCCAACTTTTACAGATAAAACTTCTTTTTTAAGTCTTGCTCCATTACAAGCCCAGCAAGGACTTTCGCTCATATACATTTCGTAAAATTCTCTCATTCCTTGTGACTTGGTTTCTCTATATCTTCTATCTAAAGCTGGAAGAACTCCTTCAAAAGCTTGTGAAAATCTTCTTATTCCAGCGCTTGAGTGAAATTCAAAATCAATTACATCTTTTCCTGTTCCATATAAAATTTTTTCTAAAAATTCTCTTGGCAATTTCTTAATTGGCTTGTTTTTAATATCAACTCCATAATGTTTTCCTATACTCTCGAAATACATTTTTGCCATTGTGTCGCCTTTTTTCATTGTGCTTGAACCAAAAGCTTTTACACCATCATAAAGTGTTTTATTTTTATCAGGAATAATTAAATCTTCGTCCATTTTCATTAAATAGCCAATACCTGTACAAACTGGGCAAGCTCCATAAGGATTATTAAATGAAAACATTCTTGGAGATAATTCCTCAAAACTTATATTACAGTCAGGACAAGCATAATTTGTACTAAATAGCTTTGTTTCGCCACCTTGGATATCCACTTTTACTAAACCATTTGTGTTTTTCAAAGCTGTTTCAATTGATTCAGCAAGCCTATTTCTTATATCTTCTTTTATAACCAATCTATCAACAACAATATCAATATCGTGTTTCTTAGTTTTTTCTAACTTTATTTCGTCCTCTAATAAATGAAGTTCTCCATCTATAATTGCTCTTACAAAGCCTTCTTTTTGCATACTTTCTAAAAGCTTTGTATGTTCTCCTTTTCCACCTCTTACTATTGGAGCTAAAATTTGGATTCTTGCTCCTTCTTCTAGTTCTAAAACACTATCAACAATTTGATCTACAGTTTGTTTTTCAATTTTTCTTCCACAGTTTGGGCAATATGGAACTCCAATTCTTGCGTATAATAATCTTAAGTAATCATATATCTCTGTTACAGTTCCAACAGTTGAACGAGGGTTTTTTGAAGTAGTTTTTTGATCAATTGAAATTGCAGGAGATAAGCCTTCTATACTTTCAACATCTGGTTTTTCCATTATTCCTAAAAATTGCCTAGCATAACTTGATAAACTTTCAACATATCTTCTTTGACCGTTCAGCATATAGAGTATCAAAAGCAAGACTTGATTTTCCAGATCCTGAAAGTCCAGTAATTACAACTAATTTGTTCTTTGGAATTTCTAAACTAATACTTTTTAAATTATGTACTTTAGCTTTTTTAATAATTATATTATCGTTCATTTACAAAATCTCCTAAACAAAATTTTTGTACTATATAATATAGTAATTACTAAGCTTAAAAATTTTTAAAAACTTTAAGTCACATTATATCACAAACCCTTCTTAAATACAATAGTTTTCCATTTTTCTCATAATAAAAAAACAAGAATCGCGAGAACTGTCTCGCGATCTTGATTGCTTTAGGATAGAATTAGAACTTTTCTTCTCTTTCAGGAAAAAGAAGTCTCAGTCTTTCCATCAGTCTGCTCTCGTAAATAACAGGGAATGCATACGGGCCAATGTAGTTGATTGAGTCGTACAGGGTGATTGACGATGGTTTCTTTGCTCCATAAAAGGCGAATCCACCGATTTTCTTGAGAAGAACAGGAAAATCCCAATTGGTTGTCGGAGTTTTCCCTCTACGTCCTACCGCTTCAAGTTTACGGTTATTGGCAAAAGCCCTTCTCCATACTTGCTGAAGTACTATCGGAAATTCGAGTTCTCTTATATCACAATTTTCAAAGGCACTAATGCCAATGTCATACGTGATATCAGGGAAGTTCACGATTTTCAGAGACCTACAGTTCTTGAAAGCGTTCGCCGGAATGTCCGCTCTGTGTACCTTAGACATGTTGACAACTTCGATGGTTTCCATACCTTCGAATAAGCCAGGTTCGATTTTGAGCTCGGTTTTACCCAAGTGGATAATCTGAACGATTTTCATGTGCTTATACGCAAGCGGATGATTCTTAAATACATCTCTGGTGAGTTCATCGTCGATAAACTCCTCAATGACGTACTGCCATCCCGTCATGGGATCGAAGCAAAAGGCGAGGAACGAGTTCCTCTCGAGGTTTGCGTTGTAATTGTTCTCCATAGTAAAATCTCCCATCCTTATATTTACTTTAGTCATGGTTGGCCGGTGTCTGTTCAAAAAAATCTACCCTCCCTCCATTGAGGGTTTTGGATTTGCAAACATAAAATGTTCACCTAATAATATTTTATCATTTCTACAATTTTATGTCAATTTTGTCAAATATAAAGATAGTGTCAATTTTTTTCGGGAAAATTTTTATAAAAATTTTCTCCTACAAATTGTATGTTAATAAAACTGCATTATACAGCCATTCCATTTAATATATCTCTAAATAGTTTTCTTTCACCATGTGTTCCAAATGATATTATTGGTAATGAAACAGGTTTGAAATTTATATTTTTATTAATTCTTTTTTGTGTGTTTAATTTAATTTCTTTATATTCTTCAAAATCTATAATTTTTTCTTGTTTTTCTAATATTTCTCTTACTGATATTTTATCTTCTCTCAACAATCTTAATTTGCTCATATTATTTACATTTCTCGTTTTCCATCCCATCGGTCTCGAACTCATTCTGTCTGAATATATATGACTTACATGTCCCTCTGCACTACATCCATGTAATATTTCTTTATTTTTATATAAATTTCTTATTCCTTCTTCATTATTTAATATATAATTCATTAATTGCTCTTTTCTTATTCTTAAGCTATATTCCATTTCTTCACTTAATATGTCATAGCATATTTCTTTAAACTCTTTAAATTCAAATTTTTCTAATGATTTATATATCCTTTTTTTGTAATTTGTTTTCTCTTTTTTGGTTTCTTTTGTCATTTTTCCTACTATTCCATTAATTGCTTTCATCATATGGAATTTATCTAACACATAAATACTTTTTTGTACCCATTCTAATCCTGTTTTTATCCATGTTGCTCCATCTCCTTGTATAAACACTCTTTTTAAATACTCCATATCATAATTTTCTTCTATATACAATGATACCTCATCCCATAATTCATGGATTTTATTTTTATATATTCCTTCAAAATGTCTTTTTTCTTTTAATTCTATTCGTTTTCCATTACTTACTGCATTTTCATATACTACTATTATTCTTGGTTCTTCTATTCCTCCTTTTTGCAAATGTACATGATCTTCATCTGCTATTATATAAAGGTTTTCTACTTTTCTTTTTGTCTCATTATCTTTATAAAAATTCTTTTCTAAATTCAAACTTTCTATTTCATTCTTTACTTCTTGTCTTGATATTTTTATTCCATATGCTGCTACTTCTCCTGCATGTTCATAAGATGTACTTACTGCTTCTGTTAATAATCTTTCTTGTACATTATTTAATAGTCTTTGTTTTGGTTTTATTCCTAATATCTTATCTAGTAAATATATTTTTTTATTTGTTTCTTTTTCTTTATAATATCTTCTTTTAAATTGTATTTCTCCAAATATTGATACTATATTTCTTGTATCTCTTTCCAATGTTTCAAATTTTTCTTTTCTTTCGCCTAAATTAAAAATTTCTTCCTCTACATATTCAACTAAAAATTGTGTTAATTCACTTCCAAATCTCGCAAATTCAGCTGTTAAATCATCTGTAAAACCTGATATTCCTTTTTTAAAAATTAAATTTTTTAAATAATTTTCCGTTAAACTAATGATTTTTTCATTAAAATAGTGTAAAATATTTTCCATAAGATATCCTCATCTTTCGTTAAAATTTTGTTTTGTATATTTTTATTTTAACATATAATTTGAGGATATCTTATTTTTATTTCAATTTTTCCCCGAAATTATTTTACACTATTAAATATAAACCATTGAAAAATAAAAAAAAGCAATGTGACTTTTTTAAGTCTCATTGCTTTTTATAAATTATTAAAATACTAAGAATCAATAATAATTGTAACAGGTCCATCATTTAATAAACTTACTTTCATATCAGCTCCAAATTCTCCTGTTTGAACTACTGGAACTATTTTCTTGCATTCATTTATAAAATATTCATATAAAGGAATAGCTACATCAGGCTTTGCTGAATCTGAAAAAGACGGTCTATTTCCGCTTTTCTTACATTCTCCATATAATGTAAATTGCGAAACTATCAATAATTCGCCATTTACATCTAATAAAGATAAATTCATTTTTCCATCATTATCAGGAAAAACTCTTAATTTAGTCAATTTATTTACCAAGTAATCAGCGTCTTTATATGTATCTGTGTTTTTTATTCCTAATAAAACTAAAAAGCCTTTATTTATTTTTCCAATTATTTTACCCTCTACGCTAACATTAGAATTACTTACTCTTTGTACAACTATTCTCATTTCTCTTCTCACCTTTTATAATTTTAACCTATTTTATCATAAATACTTATTTAATTCAACAACTAAAAAAAACGATATGACCGGAGTCGGTCACATCGTTTTAATGTAAGATTTTTGATTACTTCTGACTTTCTTCAGGAACGATTTTTTCGACATTGAGTACAATATAAGCTTCATAAAGCCAATTACAGATTTCTCTGTAATTATCGTCGTTTAATCCACAAATTGTAATCGTACTGTTGATAGTGTTTTTCTTAAAATCAATTTTATGTGACATTAATTTTTCGATAAACCGTTTTTCCTTTAAAGACGTCTTTTCAACAACTTTGAATGTAAATCTCATTTTTAGTCAACCTTTCTAAATCTTTACATCTTCTCAAGTTAAATTTCTCGATTCTCTTTCAGAATTTTCATAGCTGTCCGAAGTGCTGAATCATGTGACGTACATATAATGTAAGTATAGACATCATCAAGATTCTGAGAATTACACGGAACAATTCCATCTCCTTCCCAACCTAAAGCCCAGTTAATCCACAATAAAATCCAGTCTCTTATATTATGGCAACTCTTTCGAGTCACTTTTGTAACTAGATTTAAATGTTGAATTGAACTAGAATTAAGATTGATTTTTTTGAGACTTTTAATGAACTCTGATTTAGGATCGAGATCTTTCTCAACATTTACTCCATTAAAAACTTTCTTATGGACAAAGTTTAAGAACTTGCCAAAGCGTTTAGGCTGTTTGTAAATGTCATCTGAGCAGATAAGCGTTCCTTTAAATGGCGAAGCAACTGTGTAAAGTGATATGTTTCTCATCGGACTTTTGGGCAATTTCGATACAGAAGAATAAAAGCATACAGCCGCTTTAGACATTCCTATGAAAGTAATATTTTGAACTATATTTCCTCTTAAATCTTTCAAAAACTCAGTTTCCTTTTCCACCCATTTTACGATGTCATTACTAGCTTCCTCAAGACCTTTTGAATTATAGTCGAAATATATCGAATAGACTGTTACTTTATTATCGATATAATTTAACAAGTCATAAGGAATGTAATCCATGAATCTTTTAGATTTGATTTCATAATGTTCAAAATAGTAAGAGCTTTCTTCGTCTAACTTTTCTACATCTGTATAATCGCCTGTTCCAATTACAACAACATCACTTGAGCAACCCCATCTCAGTCCCTGAACAATGATATTATCCGTTTTATAGACAATATCACTCAGAATCGTTCCTGTTCTAGCTTTAACCCGTTTCATTGTAATCTCCTTCCTTAAAGTTATTTCTCCTAATTGCAAAAATATATATGTCAAAACTAACTTTTGGTTAGCAAAACAAAAAGAAAAGAAATATATATATATAAACAGCGTCAGCCGTTTGAGATATTATTATATCACACTTTTTCACCTTTGGCAAACAAAATCAATGGTTTTAAATTTTCCAACAGTCATTTCATTTTATTATGACGTATCAAAAAAAGAGCGATTTTTAAAATCGCTCTTTAATTATGTATTTATTATTTTAATTCTTTTATTTCTTCTTTTGAAAGTCCTGTTATTTCTATTATTGTATCTATATCTATTGATTTAGTTAACATTTTTTTAGCTATTTCTATTTTTGAATTATGTTCGCCTAATTTTTCCCCTTTTTCAAGTCCAGCTTTTTCTCCATCTTCATATGCGTGTCTTTTCATTGACGCTTGGTCATGTAAAAACATCTCTCTTCTTAAAGCCATATCTTGTTCATATTCGTCCATATTTATTTTATCTAATTC
>CANPWV010000045.1 GCA_947585105.1 uncultured Clostridia bacterium | reverse complement strand
AACCAAGAAAAAGTAGCACCAGACGGAAAAACACATTATTTATTAACTAATAAAGGTCTATCTCGTTCGGCGATTGATATTGATAATGGTGGAGAATTAGAAATTGTTGTTTCTGAAAATACTATAGTTACAGTAGATAGCGGACTTGGTAAAGGTGCCGATGAGAATAATAATCCTGGTAAAGGAGGATTTGCGGGAATTCATGTTCCTGGAGCAAATAAAGATGTAAATAATGATGGATATATTACAATTGAAGATATACAAATGAATTCAGGAAGATATAATTGTGGATTGTTGACTTTAAGTGGTCGAGGAAAAATTGTTTGTTTTGGTGGTAACGCAGGAAGTGGAGCATTATTTTTAGGTAGTCAGACTGGTGGAGCCGGACGGTGGAGGTGCTGGAGCTGGCATAGGTCGGAAACGGCGGAGATGGTGGTGAAGGTAAAAACGGCAGATCAGGAGATGGAAAAGAAGGAGAAAGTTGTGGAATTGTAAATATAAAAAATGAAATTGAAGTATATGCTTATGGTGGTGAGGCTGGCCCGGGTGCAAATTCAAATGAAGATAATGCCACTTCTGGTGGTGGTTATCCGGCCGCTGGGATTCGGCGGAGGTGGTGCAGGCTCTGGTGGTGGCTCATGTTGTTCAGGTGGTGGAGGCTTTAATGGAGGATGTGGAGAAGGAGAAGTGCCATTTGGAAATAGTGAAAATTTTTCTGAAAGTGGAGATAAAGCTACTCAAAACGGTATTGGATACCTTAAGGAAACAGCTTGGAAATATAGTTTTTGGGCTGAACCTGCGGGGTGTTATTATGGGATTCCATATACGCGTTATAAGGAAGATTTTGTACCGTTTTGCCTTTCGAATGAAATTAATTTGACCTATTTATTAGGTGGAATTGGAGGTTGTGGAGGAGATACGAGTCATAGAGCAGGTTGCGGTGGGATAGCTGGTTCTGGTGGATTGATTCATTCTGAAAATAATTTAGTTTTTGCTTATAATGGAAATCGTTTTACAGATGGAACTGACTATAGAGATGGTGAGAATCAAGCTTTAATTTATGCTCAGCAAGGAATAAAAATAGCTACTTGTGACTGGGAAGATTCAGGAGATACTGTGAAAATAGTAGTTTTAAAAGAACAAAGTGAAATACCAAAAACTAATTACATTAATCCTACACAAAAAGATAAAACTGTAACTTTAAATCAAGAGATTTCATTTTTAATAGATGCTAAAATGACTAATCAGGGTGTTGGTTCTGGCGCGGGTTATATAGAAGTTTCAAATGGAACATATGAAGTTGATTCAAGTTTAAATTAAATAAAATAGAAATCCCCCGAGGGATTTTTATTTTAAAAACAATTATTTTTTATTAAAAAAATATTGCATTTTGAGACAAAATGTGATAATATAATAACCGGTTTAGCATTTGGGGAAACCAAGTTTCTTATAGGGCATGTAGAAAGCTAAGTAAATATCGCATACTTATTTTTCTATATGCCCTTATGTTTTTTTTACATAAGTGTATAAATACATATAGAAACGAGGTGAAAAGCTATGAGAAGGAAAAATACTAAGTCAGTATT
Organism: uncultured Clostridia bacterium; assembly: GCA_947585105.1. Taxonomy (GTDB): domain Bacteria; phylum Bacillota; class Clostridia; order TANB77; family CAG-508; genus Scatovivens. The sequence goes on along the minus strand of CANPWV010000045.1, from coordinate 7,261 downwards.
TTGTTTAATTCTTGTAATGTTGGAAATAATTGTTGCGATAACAATTGTGAAACTAGCAACATTAGGTTATGACGTTCACATTACAGTAGAAAAACAAAAAATTGAAGTTAGCACGAACCAAATTGTAACTAACTCCAATAACTAAACTGGAAGATAGGAAAGACTATTCTTTCCTGTCTTTTTAAATATTATATTCTAGAAAACAAAAAAAGTCAACAATTAGTTAAAATAAATCAATTGTAATCAAAAATGTACACTAATCAATTTTAAAATATATAGTTTGTAAAAAGCTAAAAAATCACGAACTTTTAAGTTCGTCGTAAAGGAATAAAACGACTATAATTGTACTGCTTATTTTAGCTCGGTGTCTCATTAAACGCAATAATTGGGGATAATGGTGTGATTACAAATGCAATGGACGCAGATATGAAAAATGGTATGGCTATACTAGAGGAATTTTTACAAGAAAAATATGTTGAAAATTTTGATAAATTCGACGAAAATGAGCCAAAAGTTATGGTAGTTCAAAGATTATATCCTGAATATTTCTACATTCCAAAAAATGAAGGTGTTGGAGGTTTAAGTTATATATTAAATAAAGATGGAAATGCTTTATATTTGATAAAAAAATCTGGTTTGCCAAAAGAAATAAAATCAAGTTTAGTAGGAGGAAATGCTGGAGAAGGAAAATATAATGATTATGCAAGTCTTAATGATGTATATGGTGTAACATCAGATTTAAAAGTGTATTATTCTAGTTCATCTAACAGTACACTTCTTGCTCTTGGAAATATAGAATTAGATATTGATGATACTACTAGAGAAGTTTTTAAGGCACGGAAGTCCTTTTTCGAACTTAGTAAATGGAGGAGATAATTCAAAAAATGTTACAGCTGAAAAAACAAGAAGTGTTGTATCTTTAACGATAGACTCAAGTAGTGGGATAGATAGTCTATCAGAATTATACAATTTTCCATCATTGCAAGTTCTAAGAATTAATAATATAAATTTAGATAATATGGAAGGAATACAAAATGTTCCATCACTTGAAATTGTTTATTTAACTAATTTTACATGTGGAGATTATTCTGGCTTAGGAAAAATGGGAAGTAACTTAAAAGAGTTATATTTAGTAAATTCAAGTGATGAAGAAAATGATAAAATATTTGGGACTTATAATGAAGAGGAAGGCAAGGGTGTAAAAAACGGAATATCAAATTATGATTTACCTAACTTAGAAACATTAGTAATATCAGGTTATTTGATAGATAAGTATTGGCCATATGGTCGGAATTACACGCGATGCTTGGATGAGCAAAACAAATTATCAAAATTCTAATGTTACTAAAATAAGTCAATTAAATAATTTAAGCGATAAAACCAAAGAAAAAATAAAATATTTAATGATAAATAATAATTCAATAAAAGACTTAAATGGAGTTCAAGATTTAAAAGGCTTATATTTGTTAAGAGCCGAATCAAATGAATTAGTTGATGTTGATGAACTAGCTAATGTAAATCTTAGTTATTTATATTTACCAGAAAATAATTTAGGAAAAGATAATAATGAAGATGCTTTAAAAGGACTAGAAAATATAGAAAATTCTCATTCTGACTTATATTATCTGAGAATAAGTAATAATGATATTGTCAAAGTATCTTTTTTAAGTACTTTAGCTACAAGTGAAAGAATAAAATATGTTTATGGAAGAGATAATTCTAATATAAAAGATGTTTCTACATTATTAGAGTTAGTTAAAATTTGTATGGTTGATTTAGATAATAAATATAGTATAAGTTTATTAGATCCTGAAACTACAACTAGCAAATCTTTTAATAATCAAACTTTAAGTTTTGATAATCTCTTATCGATTGGAAAATGTACTAATATGACTATATTACTGTTAGAAGATGTTGTTATAACTGACGATGAAGGAAGAATTTTAACAAGTATTGATACAAATTCAAAAGAAGATATAAGTTTAGCAAGAGAAAAAGTTGAAGAAATGTTAAAAAAACTTGTAAATATTAAAGTTTTAAGTTTGGAAAAATGCAAGTTTATAAACAGTTTAGATTTTATAAATAGTTGGAATGATGATGGACGTGTTTATTACATAAATGTCGCAGAAACGAATATTACTACTTTGGCTCCTATAAATAAACTGATAAATGTAGATTGTGTTTCTTGTTATGGATGTCCTTGTGGAGTAAATACTTTAAGTAATGATAAAATAAAACACTTATTGAATTGTAGCTCAGATCAGATTCATTTTTCTAGATGGGTTGCTTCTCTTGATATTGATAGTAATCAGGTTGAAAATTTTGTTATTCCAAGTGATTTGACTAGTGTTTGTCTTTTGTCTGGGAGAGCTAATATAGATTTTTCTGGAGTAAGTGGTATTACGACATTTCATGCTAGAGATAGTTGGGCTACTTATACTTTAGATCCAACAAATCTTGTTAGTTTGATTAGTTTCCAACCTTATATAAAATTTAGTGAGGAAAAAACAGGAAGAAGACTTTGTTGTTGTTCGAATAGATATGATGTAATTCAAAATGCACTAAATAGTTTTGAAAGTGTTGATTTAAAATCATATAAAATTAGTATAGATTTTGAAACTTTTTATAACTGTGATAAAATTATCTCGATTTCTGATAGTGGCTCTGATGGTGGGGCTTTAGTTTTCTCTAATATGAATAAATTAACTAATTTAGAAAAAATTGATTTTACATGCGTAAGAGGAATAAATATATCTGATGTATCAAATTTAACGAGTCTTACGAGTGTTAAAATTGAATCTCCTGTTGGAGATGACATATTAAAAAAACTTCCAATTTCTAATTTAACTTATTTGGAACTTACAAATTCAAGCTTTACAGATGTTTCACCATTAATGAAAGCTGAAAATTTAGTAACATTAAATTTGAAAGGAAATCAGCTTTATGATAGATTTTCTTATGAAGATGACTCAGGAGAACAACACGTAAATGTATCTACTTTAGGGATCTTTGTTGAATTGAATAAAGATCATTTATTAAAGAATTTATATTTAGATGGTTCAAAAAACATTCGTGATATGTCTCCTTTATTAGAAAATGGAGTGGTTTGGACCGATAAATCGGGATTTTAATATAGTAAGTACACATATTGTGTACTTACTATATTTTATAAATAAAGATTATAAATTAAATTCATCATAAAATAACAAAACGACTATCATTGTACTGCTAATTTTGGCTGGTGTATCTCTAAACGCAATAATTCGGGGATAATGGTGTAATTACAAACGCGATGGATGCGAGAGTAAAAAATGGAATGGCAATGTTAGAAGAGTGGCTACAAGAGGAATATGTAGAAAATTACGATAGCGTAACTGATAGTGATAATGGAAATGAAATTGAATTTTTAAATAGAGTTTTTAATTATGAGCTTTTATTAAAAGATGGTTCAAGAGATTATATTATAAGTGATGGAAAGATTTATTATTTATTAGATAAAAGTTGTAGTTATATACCAAAAGATATTAAAGAAAGTTTGATAGGAGGAGATACAACAGAATATAGCGATTATACAAGATTAATTGATGTTTATGGAATAACAAGAGATTTAAAGGTTTATTACTGTAATAATGGTTTAGAAGGAGTTTATGGAAATTTAGAAAACTATGATATAGATCCAAATGCGCCTGCAACAGGAGTAAACGGAAATACAGGCCTAAAAGACGCAATATCAGGAGTTTTAAAAGAAAAATATGATGTAACAGTAGATGGAGAAACAGGAGTAACACTAGGAAATGTAGCAATATTAAAAGACTTAGAAATTGATGGAGAAAAATATCAAGGAATAACAGATATAACAGGATTAGGAGATTTGAAAAATTTAAAAACATTAACATTGACAAATTTAAGCTTAGAAAGTTTAAAAGGACTAGATGGAATGCCAAACTTGTATTATTTATATTTAAAGAATACGACAACAAAAGATTATAAAACTTTATCAAGTTGTTTAAATTTACAATATTTATATTTATATTTGCCAAGTACAATATTAGAAGACGAAGCAAATAAACAAGTAGAATTATTAGGAGAGGGATTAAAAGATGCTGAAAAATTAAATAAATTAAATTATTTTGGAATAAGCCGGAGATACTGTTATGTTTGATGATAAGATTATTAAAAATAATGATAGTCCGACTAGATACGATGATACAAATAAATTATTGTGGACTTCAAATAAGAAAAGTAATGTTACAAGCTTAGGTAAAGAGAAGAGAGGATTATTTTTATTTAATGAAGCAGTAAAAAAATCAATAAAATATATGTATTTGAATAATAACAGCTTTTCAAATGTTGACTCATTAGGAGATTTTAAAAATATAATAGAACTTCAATTACAGTGTAATTCAGAATTATCAAATATAGATGGCTTAAAAGAACATGAAAATTTAGAAATATTAACGCTTCATAATTGTTCTTTAACAAGCTTGGTAGATTTTAGTTCAGAAAATCCAGAAAATAAAACCAAAGCTTCAAAATTATCAAAATTAACTCTTCAAGGAAATGTTAATTTAGGAAGTTTGAGTGGAATAGATGATAGTAAAAAGATTATATATTTGATAGCGAATAATTGTAATCTAACAGATATAGATAGTTTAAAAAATCATTCACAAGTAACTTATTTAGATTTAGCTACGAATATTAATTTAGTAAATGTAAAAAATATAAAAGATTGTAAAGCGTTGCAATATATATATTTAGATAATAATGTTAAGATGAGTGCTCAAGAGTTAAATGAAGCTTTGAATAGCAAAATAAGCTCTGATAAAGAAACGGTATTGATAAGTCAATGTTTAAATAGTTATAAGAATATTCCGAAGATTTATTGGGATTTATTTTATGGGGCTTCTGATATTATTGATTTTTCTTATGAGGCGATAGGCGTGTATCTTACGGATGACTCTCCTAAGTGGATTGGATTAATGAATAAAACGAACATAAAAAAATTGAACTTGGATGGGCAGACTGAATTATCTAATGAGTCATTACAAAATACCCTTTCAGGTTTAAGTGGGATGAGGGCTTTAAAGTTAAATGGACTTTCAAATTTAACTTCATTAAATTTTTTAAGTGGTATGAAAAATTCTATTTTTGAATTAGATGTGCGAGACATTTCCACAAATTGTGTAGATTGGTCTATTTTGAATGAATGTTTGAGTTTGAATAGACTTTTATTTACAAATAATTCTATAAATTTAGAAGAACTGGATGTTTTTATAAATCGACTAAGGAATGTTGGTTGTCAGGAGATTGATACTTGGATTGGAATTCAAGGTTGGAGAGCTAGTGGATTAATATATTGTGGAGAGGAACAATTAACTTTTCCTAGTACGACTTTGATTACTAGTTTTACTTCATATAATAGTGATCAAGAAATTACAACACAGATTGATTTGAGTGGCTTAACAAATTTAAAAAGTATTTCAGTTGGAGGCCTTAGAGGAATGATAAATTTGCCTAAGTCTGTGAGTGAAATAGAGATTCAACATGCTAACAGAGGTCTTGAATTTACATTTTCTGGACAAGGTGAAGTCCATTTAAATAGTTTATATAGTGGTTGGATGGATAATTCTCATGGGTTAATGATGAAAGGAGCGATTGAGTCAGGTCGAATTGATAGTTGGGAAACAGGCTGTTCTACAATTTCAAGTTTAAGTTTTTTAAATGGTATGAATGTAAATAAATTTTCAGTGACAGATATGCCAGCTGAGGCTAATTTTGATTTTTCTGGAGTAGAAGGTTGTAGTGGATTAACCGAATTATATGTTAATGGAATGAGGGATAATAAACCTTGGACAGCTTTAAATTTAGATAAAGTGTTTGAAAACAAATCACTTCAGAAATTAACAATAGTTCATTCAAGAGGCGGAAATTGGTCTGGTTTGGGAGAAATGAATCAATTAAAAAAACTTTTTCTTTATGATGATGCGATTACTGATATTTCATTCTGTAAAAATTTGGAAGAAATTAATGAAGATTTAACTATTAGTAACAATAATGTTATTGACTTAACTCCTTTAGTGGTAGCTATTGGGGATGACGATAGAATAAATTATACTTCTTTAGACATAAGTAATAATTCTTTAGATGGATATATTGGTGGAAATAATATAGAAGCTTTATTAAAATTACATAAGGCTGGTCTTCAAAAAGTAACAATAATAGGAAATTATTTTACACCAAATGAAATAAATAAGTTAAAAAATGGTATGACGATAAATGGTGTTACTTATGAAGGTTTTGGAAGTGAAAATGTAATTAATTAAAAAGAAAGAGGAAAATGTATGTCAAAAAAGTTTTTAATAATTTTAATTTCTATAGTATTAATTGTTTTGATAATTGTTTTTGTTAGAAATAATGAAAATAATGATAGAATTTCAAGTGATAGTGAGTATATGAATAGAGGTAATAAATCAAAAATACAGACAAGTTATGACGAAAATACAGGTTTATATTATGTTGAAGATAGAGAAACTGGAGAGATAATTTCCGCGAGTCGTGATGAAGAAGATTTGAAATTTTATGAATCACATCCAGATTATAATCCAAATCCATTGAGTTCAAAGCCAACAGACTTAAATAGTTACTTACCAGAAAGTCCATATTAAAATAAAAATTGCTTTTGTTAATTAATTTTAACAAAGGCATTTTTTTGTAAATTTTAAAGTTATGATAGATAGTGATGTGGCTAAACTTTTTAAATATACAACAAAAGACCTTAATAGAAATGTAAAAAATAATATAGAAAGGTTTCCAGAATATTAAAGAACGAATAAATTTCACGATAGATTTATAATTTTATCATCATAAAATAACAAAACGACTATAATTGTACTGCTTATTTTAGCTCGGTGTATCTCTAAACGCAATAATTCGGGGATAATGGAATTTTGACTCAGGCAACTAGAGCAAAAGAACTTGCAGAGGAAACTGATAGACGAGAAAAAATAGAATTAATGGTAATGGGCTATGTTTCAAAAGTAGAAAACGCGAAAGAGTCACTACCAACATATTTAACAACAAGAGTTGGAAAAGAAATAGATAGTACAATGCAACTTTTTGATCCAAGAGAAGGACATATTGGAGAAAGAGTAACTGCTGTTACAAAAGATGGACATTACTATATGATATTAGAAAATGAAAATGGAGATTATATAGTAGAAGAGATGAATACAGATTTAAGTGGAGATATTGGAGGAGGAAT
>CANPWV010000044.1 GCA_947585105.1 uncultured Clostridia bacterium | reverse complement strand
ATAATCAAATTAAAATATAAAATGATATGAATTGAAAAAATTATAATATAAAAATTTAATAGAGAATAAAAAAGATACAGATAATATAAATAAGAATAAGTAACTAATATAGCAACTAAATAATATAGACATAGTTAATAGTATAAGAGCCGGAAAGAGGCTAAATATAGCGGAGTAGAGGCATATAAATGAAGTATATATAACCTCTTATTCCTTTTTGCACAAAACTTTGATTTTGTGCAAAGTTGAATATAGATTTTGGCATAACTTTTAATACCTCTCTTCCTTTCTTATACTATATATTTAATTTTTAAATTAAGATCAAAATTTGCATTTTTAATTTTATAATTTCATTTTCCTTCCTACTTTATAAAAAAAATTTGAAATCTATCAGAATTAAAAATTTTTTAATTTAAATTAATTATAAATAAATTTAATCATAAAAATTAAAAAAGTCTAAATTTTTGATTTTAGACTTTTTTACGAACACTTTTTCTTATTTTTAAAAATTATTAATTTACTGCACCTTTACCCCTCCTAGCCACTTGCAAAAGCCGATTTTGTAGTTATTTCCACTTCCATCTATTTTATATCTTACAACCGCACGATTATTAAAAATTCCATAACAGTCGCATCTTTCACGCGGGTTTAAGCTTCCGATTTTTGTACTTAAATTAGTATCGCTATAAACATTTTCTCTTGTAGAACCATTCTGATAAATCTTCATTTTCTCATCTCCTTCTTCAGGTTTAGGCGTTACCTTTCCAATTTCTCCTATTAAATTTCTATATAAATAATTTGTATCAACTCTTCCATCAATTCCGTCAATTCTAGCAGTGTCACTGTTTTGCCACATGTCATAAACACCTTTGTATTGATCTTTTCCTGTCAAACCATAATTTGCAATCCAAGTCGTGTATTTCAATCTAATTTCCTCTTTATTTAAATAGTTGTCATACCAGTTTCGGTTCGCGTAAACTCCAGCCCAAAGCCCAGAACCTTCGATTACTGTGTTAAAAGCAACACACAAATTTGTTAGCTTGTTTTTCCCAAGATTTGTAATCGTTTCATCTTCCATATCAATATATACCGGAAGTTCCAAGGATTTATTCTTTAATCTCTCAAGTGCCCATTTTGCTCCTTGTTTAATTGTTTCTTCATTATTACAATAATTGTAAACATATACTCCTGTAGCAATTCCTAGCCTTTTCGTCTCACTATAATTTCTCTCGAATTTAGTATCTAAAGTGTGATTATTTTTATTTCCAATCCATCCAAGCCTTAAAATCGCAAAATCAATTTTTCCTTTCAATTTGTTCCAGTCGATATCTTCTTGGTATTGAGAAACATCAATTCCAAACATTTCATTTCTCCTTTCGATAATTTTACTTTATATATTTTATGTAAATCTCTAAAATTTGTTAAAAAAATAAGCCATACTCTAATATTGGCTTATTTCTAATTCTTCGTCTTTAAATTTTTTTGAATTTTCAGGGAAATTCAATATTTTTTCTTCTCTTTTATTTTCTAGCAGTTTATCTAAACTAGAAATTCTATTATCTATTTCTTCTAAGTCTTTGGCAACCACTAAATTTCTCTCTAATTCAAGGTTTACATCACTATTCAAGTTTATAAATTTTCCTTCTCTTTCAGGATTTATAAATAAAGGTTTCTTCTTTAAATAAGAATTTCTAATTAATCTGTAAAACTCTTTCTGGTACTCAATTAGCGCCATTTTCATGTTGGTTTTGCTACTGTTATCGTTTGCTACAATAAGTGAATCTAAAATTGTAATTGAATTTTCATCCTCTTTTGTAAACATATACCAATCACAATTTTCACTTATAGCAAGTTTAAATTCCCTTAATAAAAAATTACTATCAAAAGTATTAATGATGTCAAATATTGATGTAGAGTTTGATTTAACAAACAAATTGTCAAGATTTCCAGCTTTTTCGTTCATTTGAACCATCGCCCTTATTAAATCAGGATTAATCTCCATTCCAACCCTTTTTATTACTTCTCGAATTTTTCCGTATTTAGATGGAATATCTTTGTTAATAGTTTTAGAACTTACAGGTTTATCAGATGTTTGAGCTTTCTCAGATTTAGCTAAAATCCTTTGGCTGTAGTGAGAATCTAACATTACATATTTTTTGTGTCCTTTTGTTCCAATATATTCTTTATTTACTTCTAATGGAACTAAACTTTGAGCCATTTCCAAAGATTTTTTGATTTTTTCAGGAAGATGAGCAATAATTTTATCATTTCCAGTTCCAACAGTTACTTCACTTAAAACAAAATAATCATATTCTTCTTGTGTTATCTTACCGCTTGAAAGTAGCTTGCTTAATAGTTTCTCGTCTGTTTGTATCATCTTTTGGGCTACACTTTTGTACACTTCAAATATTTCTAAACAGTTAGCTACATTTTCTATAGCTTCAATATTATCAAAGCAAACTCTATTTCTATTTCTCCAAACCCAACTTTGCGCAAGAATTTCTTTCACCTCACCAAATTGGTCAAGTTCTTCTATAACGAAGATTCCGCCATTGTGTTCAGAAGCAGAATGAAGTACAGAACCTTCTCCTATATAATTAAATATTTGGCAACAATTAATAATATTTCCAACTGTAAAATGAAGCGGATCATCTATTCTCAACATTCTTCCTCTAATATTTCCTATTGTAGCCTCTTCAGGCGGAATTGTCTGATAACCCCTCTTCTTCATTTTCTCGAAATATCTCTTCATGACAAAAAACTCATTTGTAGTAATTCCAGACTTTCTAGCTCTATATTCTAAGTCCCATTCCCCATCTTTTATTTCGTCATAAACTTTATATTCAGTATCTCTTAAAACCTCATATATTGTAAGCTCTCCGCTCAAAAATCTCGCTCTCGTTTGCTGGTCACACATAAGCTCATCAAATCTCTCATTCATATTTTGAACTTTAGAATAATAGTTTGAATTTGAAATAAATTCTTTTATATTTCTTATAAAAAATGTAGCAAATTCTTTCGAGTATGGCCTTTTAAGATTTAAGAATATTTCTTTTGCTTTTCCATAAGTTAGAACTTGACTTATGTTATTTTTTTGAAGAAAAACAATCGCTTTTTCCATTCCTTTTTCAGATTTATCTATTAGTTCAAAATGGTCTTTTGTAGGAATTTCATAAGCTTTTGTTCCATAAAGCTTTTCAGTTAACTCAGCTAATAAATAATTTGGATTTTCTCCTGAAATTTTTTCTGGAACAGTTTCTAATTTAGTAAGCCAGCCTTGTCCAATTTTATTTTTCTCTTCTTTAAGTAATCCGAACAAGAGATAAATCAAGTCTTTCATTAGTTTTTAGAAAATTTATTATTCCTACTTCAATTGTTTCTTTTAAAGTTCTAATTATGTAAAGAGAATAAAAAGGCTCTCCATTTTCCTTTTTTCTTTCTATCTCCTCTTCTAGCTTTCCATTTATATATTTAGAATCTAGCTTTTCAAAACGAGTTAAACTTTGCTTTATATATTTGTCTAAAAGATTTGTTAAAAGCTTTTTATTTTTTGGAGATTCAGATTCAAACCCGTAAGACATGTTGTTTTCAATAAATTCCATTTTCTGGCTTACAAAGGTTTTATTAATTTCTTTTGATATCTTTCCTATTGTAAGTGGATCTATATCAAAATCTCCTTTTTCAAAAGATAATCTCAAAAGCTCTTCAAATGAGCCATTAAAGTCATTTTCAAGTAAATTATTTAAATTTTTGAATACAGTTATTTTTGTCTTTTTATCAGGAAAAAGTGGAAGAATTTTTTTGAAAAATTCGTTAGTTATTTTTAAATTCCCATCAACATAAAGAGTTTTCTGATATACATCAAAAAACTCTTTATCATCTGTAAGCAAACATATTGACTCTAACTCACTTTGAGTAAGGCTTGGAAGTCTTAATAATTCCTTTGAAGCTCGAAACCCTAAAAATGAGTACATTCTAGTTAATATTTCGTCTTCAACTAGTGATTCATAATCTTTACTAAATTTGAATTTGCTTAATTTTTGTAATTCTCTAAATCGTACAACATCTTCTCTTGTCATTTAAAACTACCCCATTATATTATAGCCATTGTCAGCGTAAATAATTTGTCCTGTAACCGCGCTAGATAGCGGACTTAAAAGGAAAGCCGCAACATTTCCAACTTCAACTTGTGTAACATTTCTGTGAAGTGGTGCTCTGTTTTCTACAACATCTAAAATTGATGAAAAATCTTTAATTCCTTTAGCTGATAAAGTTTTAATTGGACCTGCTGAAATACTATTTACTCTTATTCCTTCTCTTCCAAGATTTTCAGCTAAATATCTTACACTTGCCTCTAGACCGGCTTTAGCAACACCCATTACATTATAGCCATCAAATACTTTTGTAGAACCATAATATGTAAGTGTAAGTAAACTTGCATTTTCGTTTAACATGTCAAGCTCTTTTGCCATTCTTGAAACTAATACAAATGAATAGCAACTTACATCTAAAGCGTGTGAAAGTCCGTCTTTTGAAGTGAAAATGAAATCATTGTGAAGGTCTTCTGTGTTTGCGTGAGCTATAGCGTGAACTATTCCATCAACTTTTCCGTTTTCGGCTTTTATTTTTGTAAACACTTCTTTTACAACTTCGTCCTCTGAAGCTGCGTCTAATACGTAAGATTTGCTTCCTTCAAATTCCTTTGTTAGTTCTTCTATTTTGTCTTTGTTTTCTTCTCCCATATATGTAAATAAAAGCTTAGCACCTTGGTCATAACAAGCTTTGGCAATTCCATAAGCTATGCTCCATTTGTTTCTGATTCCCATAATTAAAATTTTCTTATCTTTTAACATTTTTCATCCTCCTGTTTATTTAAAATTTCAAACTCGCCCATATTTCTAAACTTTTGGTATCTATTTTCTACAATTTCCTCTTCAGACATATTTTTAAATTCTTTTACAAAAGCTTTAATTTCTTTTTTCAAGCTTTTGGCAACCTCTAGGAAACTCTCGTTTTTGTCGCCTTCAGGCTCTTTTATAATTTTATCAATAATTTTCATTTCATATAAATCTTTAGCTGTTAGTTTCATTTTTTCAGCTGCTTCTTTTGCTCTTGAGGAATCTTTCCAAAGAATACTTGCGTACCCTTCTGGTGACAAAATTGAATATATTGCGTTTTCTAGCATCAAGACTTTATTTCCAAGTCCTATTGCTAAAGCACCACCTGATGAGCCTTCACCAATTACAATAGAGATTACTGGAACTTTTAGGTTTGCCATTCTAAGCATAGAACTAGCTATTGCTTCACCGCTGGCCTCTTTCTTCGGCCCCAATTCCTGGATAAGCACCTTTTGTATCTATAAATGTAACTACAGGTCTATGAAATTTCTCGGCTTGATTCATGAATCTAACCGCTTTTCTATATGCTTCAGGGTTTGGCATACCGAAATTTCTCTCGATATTTTCCTTTGTGTTTCTTCCCTTTTGTTCAGCAATTATTGTGTAATTTTGTCCATCTAAACTTGCTAGACCGCAAATTATAGACTTGTCATCTCGAAAATTTCTATCGCCATGAAGTTCAATAAAATTATCAAATATTTTTTCGATATAATCTATTGAAGTTTTTCTTTTTGGAGATCTAGCAATTTCGACCTTCTCCCAAGCAGTTAAATTATTCATATATTCCTCCTATTTATTGAGTTTTATTAATTCTGAAATTGTGTTTTTCAAATCTTTTCTTTCAACGATTTTGTCGATAAAACCGTGTTCTAGTAAAAATTCAGAAGTCTGAAATTCTTCTGGTAAATTTTCTCCGATAGTCTGCTCTATTACTCTTTTTCCGGCAAACCCAATCATTGCCTTTGGCTCTGCTAAAATAATATCTGCAAGACTAGCAAAAGAAGCCGTAACTCCGCCATAAGTAGGATCTGTCAAAACTGAAATATATAATAATCCAGCTTTGTTTAATTTTGAAATCGCTGATGTAGTCTTTGCCATCTGCATTAAAGATACAATTCCCTCTTGCATTCTAGCACCACCTGATGTAGTAAAAATTATTATAGGAAGCTTTAATTCTATCGCTTTTTCAATACTATATGTAATTTTTTCGCCAACAACAATTCCCATAGAACCCATCAAAAATCCGCTGTCCATGACGCAAATTACAACTTCTTCCCCATTTATCTTTCCAGTTCCACAGCCAACAGCTTCATAAATTCCAGTTCTTTCTCTTAAGCCTTTAAGCTTTTTTGGGTAATCCTCAAGCCCAAGAGGATTCGTGGTTTCGATGTCCAAGTCAAATCTTTTATATGTACCTTCGTCTATAATTGATTCAATTCTCTTGTTAATGTGCATTCTGAAATATGACCCACAATTTGGGCAAATTCCATAATTGCTACGAACAGTTTCTTTGTATATGATTTCTTTACAAATATCGCATTTCACCCATTTACTAACTTGAATATCAACTTTATTATCTATTTGTTTTGCGGTAGGTTCCCTCTTCTTTATTTTATCGACTATCATAAAACAACCTCTATTTCTTCAAAATTTCCTTTTCAATAAATGATGTATCAAAATTTCCTCTAATGAAATTTGTATTTCTAATAATTTTTAGTAGAAAATCTACATTTGTGTCAATGCCATCAATAACGACTTCCTCTAAGGCTCTCCTCATTTTACTAATTGCTTCATTTCGATTATCACCGTGTGTGATTATTTTTGCAATCATTGAATCATAAGTTGGTGGAATTGTGTAGCCATCATAAATAGCTGTATCAATTCTTACACCGTTTCCACCTGGCAAGTATAAACCTGTAATTGTTCCAGGACAAGGAAGAAAATTCTTGTCTGGATTTTCGGCGTTAATTCTACATTCTATACTATGACCTCTAAACTCAACATCTTTTTGTTTTAGTTTTAAAGGCTCGCCACCTGCAATTTTAATTTGAGCTTTAACAATATCAATTCCTGTTCTGAATTCTGTAATTGGGTGCTCAACTTGGATTCTGGTGTTCATTTCCATAAAGTAGAAGTTTTTATCACTATCAACTAAAAATTCAATTGTTCCGCAACTTGTATAGCCTGAAGCCTTTACAGCTTTAATAGCCATCTCTCCCATCTTTTCTCTTAACTTATCATCAATTGCGGTTGATGGAGTCTCTTCAATGATTTTCTGATTTTTTCTTTGAATAGAGCAGTCTCTTTCACCTAAATGAATAACATTTCCAAACTCGTCAGCTAAAACTTGAATTTCAACATGTCTAGGATTTTTAATAAATTTTTCAATATAAATTTCGTCATCATTAAAAGAAACTTTTGCTTCTTGTTTTACAATATTGTAGTTAAGTTCTAGCTCTTCAGGTGTATAAACGATACGAATTCCTTTTCCGCCACCACCTGCAGCAGCTTTTAGCATTATAGGATAGCCAATTTCTTCAGCAATTTTTTTCGCTTCAGAGATTCCAGTTATACTTCCGTTTGATCCGGGAATGACTGGGATTCCGTTTGCTTTCATAAGCTCTTTACTATTTGATTTATTTCCCATAAGCTCAATTACTTTGTAAGATGGCCCGATAAATTTAATATTTGACTCTTCACAAATTTTAGCAAACTGGCTATTTTCAGATAAAAAGCCAAAACCGAGGATGAATACTATCGCTACCCGTGATATTTGCGGCTTCTAATATATTTTTAAAATTTAAGTAACTTTTGCTAGGAGTAGCAGGTCCAATACAAATAGCTTCGTCTGCAAGTTTTGTGTGAAGCGCATCTTTATCTACTTCTGAATATACTGCAACAGTTTTAATATTCATTTCTTTACAAGCTCTAATTATTCTTACCGCGATTTCGCCACGATTGGCAATCAAAATCTTATTCATATATTCTCCTTTTATATTTCAAATTTTATAGCCCCGAGGGCATGGTTTGTTTACGAGTGAGAAAGCGAGGATATCGGGTAGGGCTCCCGATAGGCGGAGCCGTCCGAGCGTCGATACCGAGTAAATAAACCATGATAATCGGGGATTATATGTCGATTTATTTTTTGAACGGCTTATACAATAGCAAATGTAAGTTCACCTTTGGCAACAATTTTTTCATCAACTGTTGCAATAGCTTCCCCAACTCCAATAGGCCCTTTTTGCTTTATAATTTTAACTTCCAATTTTAATTTGTCTCCAGGAACAACCATTTTTTTGAACTTCATATTATTGATTCCACCAAATAAGGCGTTTTTTCCTTTGTTTTCAGGAACGCTTAAAATTGCAACAGCACCAGTTTGAGCTAAACTTTCTGTAATTAATACCCCAGGCATTATTGGATTTCCCGGAAAATGACCTTTGAAATACCATTCCTCTTCATTTACATATTTGTAGGCTGTAGCGCCAACACCTGGAGTATAGCTTTCAACTTCATCAATCATTAAAAATGGTTCTCTTTGTGGAATTATATTTTTAATTTCTTCTTTGTTTAGCATAAAATTTCTCCTTTATTTTACTCTAAATAATGGTTTTCCATATTCAACAGGTTCGCCATTTTTAACTAGAATTTCAACGATTTCTCCATCAAATTCAGATTCAATTTCGTTCATTAATTTCATAGCTTCAATTATGCAAACAACATCGCCTTTTTTTACAGTAGAACCAACTTCTACATAAGGACTACTATCTGGTGAAGGTTTTGCATAAAATGTTCCAACCATTGGAGAAACAATTAAATTTCCTTCTTCTTTGATATTTTTAACATTTGTTTCAGTAGTTTCAGGTGTTACAGTTTTTACTTCATTTGTCTCAACTATAACTTCTTTTTCGCCTTTTCTCATACTGATTTTTGTTCCATCAGGAAAATCAATTTCTAATGATGTTAATTTTGATTCTCCCATGTCGTTAATAAGCTTTTTGATTTGATTATAATCCATTCTATACCTCCTATTTTTATATCTATTTTTAGTTATAATATAAATATATGTATTTGAACAAGCGACCGCTATTTATATATTATACTAATATTTTTTAAAAATAATTGATGCGTTATGTCCTCCAAATCCCAAAGAATTAGACATAACTATATTTAAATTTTTGTGTCTTGGTTCGTTTGGAACTATATCTAAGTCGCAATCTTCATCTGGAACTTTGTAATTAATTGTTGGAGGAACGAAACTGTCCTCAATCGCCTTTAAGCAAAAGATAGCTTCAATTGATCCAGCTGATCCTAATAGATGTCCAACATTTCCTTTTGTTGAGCTAACCATTACGCTTTTGCTAGCTTCACCAAAAGCACTCTTAATCGCCATAGTTTCATACATATCATTTAAATGTG
>CANPWV010000043.1 GCA_947585105.1 uncultured Clostridia bacterium | reverse complement strand
AAACATTCACTTGTGAAATATATTAGCACGTAAAAAAGAATATGTCAATAGAAAATAAAAAATTCGTCATAAAATAATAAAACGACTATTATTGTTCTGCTTATTTTAGCTGGAGTATCTCTAAACGCAATAATTCGGGGATAATGGAATAATTACAAACGCTCAACTTGCAAGTGTAGAATCAAAATTTGCAACATATAAAGAAGAATTTGAAATACATTTAGTAGATGATAAATTAAATGAAGAAGATAAAAATGTGAGTTTATTAAATGATAATGTAAAGAAATATATTCCTAGCCTTGAAGATAGTGATATAGGAAGATTTGGAATAATAGAAGGAAAATTATATTTTATAGGTGATGACGAAATAGAAGTTAAAGCCGCGAAAAGCCAAAATATAGAAATTTTAGATAAAGGTGAAAGTATAGAATTATTTGCAATAAAAGCTCTTGCAAAAGAAGAAAATAAAGAAAAAATAGGAGGAGAAGAATTAATAACAAAGAATCCAACAAATTCGGCAACTTGGAAAATAGTAACAGAAACAGTGGATGATAAAATTGTAAATAAATATGGAACAGATTATTATTATTTAAGAAAAGGAACAGTAGTTGAAGGAATTGGAAGTTTAGAAAATGATTATATAATAAATTACAAAGACGGAAAGGTATTAAAATTTGAAGAAGGGAAACATAAATTATTAAGTTATAGTGATGTTTTAGGCTATTCAGAGCACTTAATATTAAATATAGATCCACGGAGTGATGGATGAATATAATAGTTTACCAGAAGAAGAAAAGCCAAATTACGATATAAAGAATTTAGGAGACGGAGTAGAGCTTATAGGTTATAATGATGAAAACGGAAATGTAGACTTATCGCAAGCTTTCACAAAGTCAAGTTACAAATTTGATGGAATAGATGATTATATAAAAATAAAATATGATGGAAGCAAAAGTGTTGAGATAAAAGATGAAGGTGGAGCTATAATAGGAACAAAAAATGAAAAAGAATTTTTAAATGAAAATGGTTTTACAATTGAGTTCTATGGAACGATCAAAGGTGGAAATAGTTATGATGAAAGAAATGGGAAAGAGTATTCTGGTTCAACAATTGCCGGATTGCTAGGATGGTGGAATGGAAATAATATGGTTCACCCTCAAATGAGAATGAATTTTGTTGGAATAACAGGTAATAATCCGACTTTTACTTATAGTCCTATTTATGGTGGCGTTTGGAATTTTGGAGTTAATAATTCTGATAGTAAGGTATATTATAGTAATGGAATGGATAGCGAATATTGGAATTATAGTTTTGATTTATCTGGGGTTAGTTTAGGTGATGATATTTATTTTGCGCTAGTAGTTGATCCGACTGATGTTTTTATTTCAAGTAATGAAGAAAAAGATTTTAAAAATCTTTGCATGAGAACAAGGTTCTATTTAAACGATAATGATTGTAAACAAAGTGAATTGAATGTTGAATTATGGAATTTTTTATTTAGTGAAAATATTAATGATTTAAAGTGTTTTATGCTTGGGAGATGTGCTCTTGGAACTGCTGGATTTTGGCATTATTTAAAAGGTGAATGTTATTCTCTTCGTTTTTATAATACTGCCCTTACAGAAGAACAAATTAGAGAAAATGAAGAAAAGACGAAAGATTATCATGATATTTTAGCAAGTGAAGAATAAATATAATTTTGTAAATAAATTTGTACACAAATTTTAAGTTTATTTTAAACTAAATATTATATTATAAAAGAGCGATAAATAGGGAAAAGTCGCTCTTTTAATTTACATTATTTTCATTTGCAAACTATTGACTTATTTGCTAAAATAATGTATTATAAGAATTACCGATTTAAGATATAAATTGGAAAAAAAGGAGGATGTTTTTAAATAGCTATGAATAATATGGTATGCTCAATATGTAAAAAGAATCCTGCAGTTATATTTGTTAACAAAATCGAAAATAATAAGACTGAAGTTCAAGGTCTTTGCTATAATTGCGCTAAAGAAAGAGGTATAAATCCTCTACAAATACTTACACAAAACGCTAATATTTCAGAAGATGATATTCAAGAATTTTCAGAGCAATTTGGAAACTTTATGAATGAATTAGGCGAAGGTGGCGACATTGGTGTAGACTTAAATTCAGATGATGAATCAAAAAATCCACTTGCAGGACTTATAAATTTATTTAAAGGTAACACTAATAATGATAGTGAAGCTTCAAGCGAAATGTCAATGGGAGGAGACGGAAGTCAAACTCATAAAAAGGTTAAAGTTGAAAAGAAAACAAAAAATAATAGAAAAAAATTCTTAGATACTTTTGGAACAAATCTTACAGAACTTGCTGCTGAAGGAAAAATTGACGAAGTAATTGGAAGAGAACAAGAAATTTTGAGAGTAACTCAAATTTTAAATAGACGTTCTAAAAATAATCCTTGTTTAGTTGGTGAGCCTGGTGTTGGTAAAACAGCTATTGCTCAAGGGTTGGCTTTAAGAATTGCTCGAAAAGAAGTTCCAGCAAAATTATTAAATAAAGAAGTTTATTTAATAGACATTACAGCTATTGTCGCTGGAACACAATTTAGAGGTCAATTTGAAGCTAGAATGAAATCTCTAATTGAAGAATGTAAAACTTATGGAAATATTATTTTAGTAATTGATGAAATACATAATATAATTGGAGCTGGAGATGCTGAACATTCTATGAACGCCGCAAACATCTTAAAACCAGCGCTTTCAGATGGAACAATCCAAGTAATTGGAACTACTACATTAAAAGAATATAGAAAATATATTGAAAAAGATTCTGCGTTAGAGCGTAGATTTCAACCAGTTCAAGTTGATGAACCAACAATTGATGAAACAGTTAAAATTATCAAAGGAATCAAAAAATATTACGAAGATTATCACAAAGTTTTAATAACAGATGATATAATTGAGAAAATCGTAAATATGTCTGAGAAATATATTCATGACAGATTTTTACCTGATAAAGCTATTGATATAATTGATGAAGCTTGCTCAAAAATTAATCTTAATAATAAAGAATTATATGAGCTTGAAATGCTTAAAAATGAGCTTTCTGTAATTGAAAGTGAAAAAGAAGATGCTGTTTCTTCTGATTCAATTGAAGATTATCAAAAAGCTGCTGATTTAAAGACAAAAGAATGTCAAATTCAAGAAAAGATTGAAGCAATTGAAAAAGTTTTGAAACCATCAGTTTTAACTATTCAAGATGTTGCTGAAGTTATTGAAAAATGGACAAAGATTCCTGTTACAAAAATAACTGAAGCTGAAACTGAAAAATTGCTTAACTTGGAAAGCTACTTACATAAACATGTAATTGGTCAAGATAGAGCTATTAAAGCTGTTTCAAGAGCAATAAGAAGAAATAGAGTAGGGCTTCAATCTACAAAAAGACCACCATCATTTATATTTGTTGGACCAACTGGCGTTGGTAAGACAGAGCTTGCTAAAAGTTTAGCAAAAGAAATTTTTGGAACTGAAGAAGCAATAATTAGAATTGACATGAGTGAATATATGGAAAGTCATTCAACAGCAAAATTAATTGGTGCGCCTCCTGGATATGTAGGTTATGATGATGCTGGACAATTAACTGAAAGAGTTAAACGTAAACCATATTCAATAATTCTTTTAGATGAAATTGAAAAAGCTCATCCAGATGTTTTCAATATTTTACTTCAAGTATTAGACGATGGAAAATTGACTGATAGCCAAGGAAATACTGTTAATTTCTCAAACACAATTATAATAATGACTTCAAACGCTGGATCAAATTTAAATAATAATTCAATTGGTTTTGGAAAAGGTCCAATACTTGATTCAAACAAAATGGTAGATGCTCTTAAAAATCTATTTAGACCAGAATTTTTAAACAGAGTTGATGAAATAATTCCATTTGATAGTTTAACAGAAAACGAACTAATTCAAATTATAGATTTACTTTTAGTTCAAACTAATGAAGCTTTAAAAGCAAAAGACATATCTGTTGAATTAGACGATGATGCTAAAAAGTTTATTCTTTCAAAAGGAACTGATTTAAAATATGGTGCTAGACCTTTAAGAAGAACAATTCAAAATTATATTGAAGATACTTTAGCTGATAAAATTTTACGTTCTGAATTACAAGCAGGGCAAAAGGTTGAAGTTACTTTAAATGAAGCTAGAGATGGACTTAAATTTAATATCTTATAAAAATAAAAAGGCTTGAAAAAGCCTTTTTATTTTTTATATTAATTGCTTATATATAATCTCTAAAAAATATGCTCGGCTCAATACATGTTTTAGTAACAAGTAAATATATATGTTTTCCCAGCTCCTCCCACCTTCGCACAAGCTATAAGATTTAATGATTTAAAGCCTGAAATATTTAAATTAAATAGCTTGTAAGCTCGGCGGTCCCCAGAAGTGATATTTTGCTTACGCAAAAATCCCATGCTTCGCCAGCGGTCGCTTGGTCAAACATATATATTTACTGTTATAATAACAAAAACACTTGAATTGTTTTTATATAGATGATATAATTAGCACGAAAAACTTTCATGATATGAGGAAGGAATAATTGATATGAATAGTGTTACAAGAGCTTTAAGAAGATTTGTAAGTAAGCTTACAGGAAAAAATAAAGTTATATTTTTTGTTGTTTTATTCTTAATATGTGTTGTTGCAATTTGCATTGCTGTATATGTACAATATTTTTATAAATATTATGATACAGATCCACTTATGATTGGTATTCATATTGGTAGTAAGAAAACTAACGAAGAATATAATACTTTAAAAGGAAACTTTAATAATTTATTTACAAACAGTCTAAAAGGCGATGGTAGTAGCTTAAAAGTAGACAAGCTTAATACTACTCAAAATGTTGTTTATACTTATAGTAATGTTCAAAATCAAGATGAAAATTATTATGATGTAAGTGTAAATATTCCAGCAATAAATATAAATAGTGATGTTGCCAAAAAAATAAATAAAGAAATTATTGAAAAGTTTGATAAAACAGCTAAAGAAGTAATGAACTTAAAAGATGATAGCTATACAATTTATAAAGTTGATTATGTTGCTTTTGTAAATAAATCTGTTATTTCAATTGCTATTAGAGAAAGATCAAAAATTGGTTCAAAAGGTGAAACTTTAACTGTTACAACTTATAATTATAACATTCCTGATAAAAAAGAGCTTTCATTAGAAGATTTAATTAAATTAAAAAAGACAGACGAGAATACTGTTCAAAAGTCTATAAATTCAACAATTGAAACTTTGGCTGACCAAAATAATGAAGTTGCTAAAGAATATGGCGGATTAATTAGAAATCCGGAAGATAAAATGTATAAAATTGAAAATACTGAAAATTATTTCCTAACAGACGATGGTTATGTTTATATTGTTTATGATTATGAAAATAAAAATACTAATGAGATCGATATTGTAATATTCTAATTTTAAAAGAGGTGTTTTATTTTGCGGAACAAGTTTAATAATATGTTTAATAGTTTTTGTCGTTCTTTTTGTAGTATTAGAAAGATTTTCGGCAATTAGAAGTCTATTTAGATTAATTATAACTTTATTATTAGCTTATGGCTATATGAAGGGATTATCTGAAGGAAAAAATATAATATTTCATACAATAATTTTTGCATTTTCAATTATTGTAATAAATGTTTGTATTAAAAACGGAATTAATAAAAAATCTTTTTCAGAAATCTTATCAGTATTAATTACTTCTGTAATAAGCTGTTTCTTTGTTTTCATTATTTCTAAGATTTTAAATTTAAAAATTTATCAAGATATGATTATGAAATTTGATGGAGTAAAATCTGGAAATTCCGCTATATTTGGAGTTTATATGGTTTTATCTATTGGAATATTTATGGAAGTTATTTCTAAAATAATTTATGATTTAGATAGTGATAAAGATAAATCAATAGATACTCCTTGGAAAGAAGAATTTAAAAAAGGAATAGAATTTGGAAAAAAAGAAATATACGAAAAAATTAATATGATTTTATTTGTTTTCTTCGGAATTTCACTATTTGAAATTTCTATGAATATAAATAATAGTAAGAATATAGGCGAAATTTTTAATTTGCCAGATATTTTTAAAGTTGCTTTAATGGCTGTAATATCAGGAATTGGAGTAATTATCTCTGTTCCAATTACATCAGCAATATATTCTAGTTTTAACAGAAAAAAGACTATTTATAAAACAATTTCAGAAAATAAACTAGATGGAAAAAGAAGCTTGAAATTATAATTTAAAGAAAAGGAAGTTTTATATGAGTGAAACTAAATTTATCTATAATAATTATGAGATAAAAGAAGATGGTGAAAAAATATATTTTGAATATGATTTTGAAATAGAAAATATCGCTAAATTTAACCCAAGACATGAGATTTTGAAGAAAGACTTTAAATGGAAACATTTAAAGTCTAATGTTTTGAAAAACTTAGTTTTCAATCTTGGAATGGTAGAAGCAATAAGCTATTATAAGGCTACGTGTTCAAAAAAATTTTATATTAAATGTGGTTATCTAAATGATGAACAATCTAAATGGTTCAGAAAGCTTTATTATTTAGGACTTGGAGAATTTAGATATAAAAATAAAATTAATTGTGAAGAAGAAGAAGAATTTGTAAATTTTATATCAGAAGGAAAAGAATTAGACCTAGAAGATTTTAATGAAGATCAAGATGGAATTTTAATTCCAGTAGGTGGGGGAAAAGACTCAAATGTTACAATGGAATTATTAAAAGACAAATTTGAAAACGTAAATCCATTTTTAATAAACGGAAAAGAAAATTCTTACGAATGTATTGAAATTGCTGGATTTGAAAAAAATCAAATTATAGAAGTAAATAGAATCTTAGATAAAAATATAATTGAGCTTAATAGTAAAGGTTATTTAAATGGTCATACACCATTTTCAGCAATGGTTGCTTTTTTAAGTTATACAATTTGTTTTATGTTGGGAAAGAAATATATAACTCTTTCAAACGAGAATAGTGCAAATGAGTCAAATTTAGATGGAACAAATATAAATCACCAATATTCAAAAAGTTTAGAATTTGAGAATGATTTTAGATATTATTGTAAAAAATATTTAAAAGCTGGAAATACTGAATATTTTAGCTTTTTAAGGCCAATATCAGAACTTCAAATTGCCAAATTATTTTCTAGATTTCCAAAATATCATAATGTATTTAAAAGTTGTAATGTGGGAAGTAAACAGTCACCTTGGGTTTGGTGCGGAAATTGTCCAAAATGTTTATTTGTTTTTACAATTTTAAGTCCATTTATTGAAAGAGAAAAGATGGTTAAAATATTTGGAAAAGATTTATTTGAAGATGAAAGCCTTAAAGATACTTTAATAGAGCTTTGTGGATTTGGTGAGATTAAGCCATTTGAATGTGTTGGAACATATAGTGAAGTAAGATTCTCTATAAATAAGTTAATCAAAGATTATCAAAATAATAATCAAAAACTTCCATATTTATTAGATTTTTATTATAAAAATTTTGAGCTAGAGGATGTAAATCCTGAGATTTTAAAAGATTATGATACTAAAAATAATTTGCCAGAAAAATTTGAAAAAATACTAAAGGAGAATTTATGAAAATTCTTGAATTTTTAGAAAACAAAAATATTGTAATTCTTGGCTTTGGAAAGCAGGGAAAAGCTACATTTGATTATATTAGAAAACATTTTCCAAATAAAAAAATTACAATTGCAGACAAAAATACTGATATCGATAAAAGCCTTTTAGATGAAAATGTTGAATTAAAATTAGGAGACAACTATTTAGAAGACATTGATAAATATGATCTAATTATAAAAGCACCTGGAGTTATTTTAAAAGATGAAGACACTACAAAATTTGAAAATAAAATTATAACAGATTACGAGCTTTTATTAAAATATACAAAAGGAATAAAGATTGGAATCACTGGAACTAAAGGAAAAAGTACAACTTCAACAGTATTATATAATGTCTTAAAAGATCAAGGAAAAAAGGTATTTTTGCTTGGAAATATTGGAAATCCAATTTTTAATTTTATAGATGAAATTGATGAAGATTCATATTGCGTAATTGAAGTTTCTTCACATACTTTAGAATTTGCTAAAACATCACCAGATATAAGTATTTTACTTAATATTTTTCCAGAACATTTAGATCACGTAAATTCTATAGAAGATTATATAAAAGCAAAATTTAATATTGCTATAAAACCTTGTAGATTCATATATAATGGCGAAAATGAGCTAATGGCTAAATACAATTATAACTATGATGAAGATGATGTTGGAATTTATTTTAACAGACTTGATAATTACAATTCAAAAAATAAAGTATATTTAAAAGATAAAAGAATATATTTTAATAACGAATTTTTGATGAACTCTGATGAACCTAGAAAAATTAAGGGTGACCACATGCTAAATAATTTCATGTTTGTTTTAGCTGTTGCTAAACTCTTAAATCTTGATTTAAATAAGACAGTCGAAACCATTAAAAATACAGAACCTTTGAGTCATAGAATGGAATATGTTGGAAAATTTGATGGAATATATTTTTATGATGATGCAATAGCAACGATTCCTATTGCTACAATAAATTGTATTAAAACATTAGAAAATGTTGATACATTGATATGCGGGGGAATGGATAGAGGAGTTGTTCAAGACGAATTAATAGATTTTTTAAAAACAGATAAATTAAGAAATATAATTTGCATGCCTGAAACAGGAAACATAATATATGATAAGCTAAAAGATTTGAAACAATGTTATAAAACAGATACAATAGAAGAAGCGGTAAAAATTGCAAAAGAAGTTACAGAAAAAGAAAAAGTTTGTGTTTTATCTCCAGCAGCCTCTAGTTACAACAGTTTCAAGAGTTTTGAGGAAAAAGGAAACCTTTATAAAGCTTGTGTTAGTAACATAATATTTTCTAAAAAATGTAAAAATTTGTGATTTTATGTTTACAAAAAGGAAAATTAGTGTTATAATAAAATTGCTTTATGTAAATTTTTGGATGCGTGAAGCAATAGATAAGCTTATATAGTAAAGGTACAGTAGATAAATTTTAAGGAGGATTTAAAATTGAATACAAACTTTTTAGAAAATAACCATTTAATTTTGGTTGGAAAGATCGTTAGTGAACAAAAGTATAGCCATGAAATTTATGGAGAAAAATTTTATAGTTTTAATTTAGAGGTTGTTCGTTTAAGTTCAAACTCTGATATTATTCCAATTACAGTATCTGAAAGATTACTTACAGATTTTGATTTAAGTATTGGAAAAGAAGTTGAAATTGAAGGACAATTTAGAAGCTACAATAACTATGAAAATGAGAAAAACAGATTAATATTAACTGTTTTTGCTAAAGAAATTAAACCAAGAGAAATTTCAGATTCTGAAGAAGCTGAAAAAGAATTAGTATCAAACGAAGTTACTCTTGTAGGTTATGTTTGCAAAAAACCTATTTACAGACAAACTCCATTTGGTAGAGAAATTGCTGACTTATTATTAGCTGTAAATAGAGCCTATAACAAATCAGATTATATTCCTTGTATAGCTTGGGGAAGAAACGCTAGATTCTGTCAAAAAATAGAAGTTGGAACAGAAGTTAAAGTAGTAGGTAGAGTTCAATCTAGAAATTATGAGAAAAAACATGAAGATGGAACAGTAGAAACTAGAATTGCTTACGAAGTTTCAATAGCTAGTATGGAAGTT
>CANPWV010000042.1 GCA_947585105.1 uncultured Clostridia bacterium | reverse complement strand
ATAATAAAGTTAAGATAATAAATATTGAAAATCTTGCTAATTTAACTGATTTAGAATGTTTATATTTAATAAATGATAGTGTTTATGATATAAGATGGATTTCTTCTTTGAGAAATTTAAAATCTTTGAAGCTGAGCTATAATGAAATAACTGATATTAGTAGTTTAGGAAATTTGGAGAACATTGGAAAAAGTTCGGAAGATTTTCCTGTTGACAGCAATGATTGTTTCTATTTGAATCATAATAGTATTTCAGATATTACTCCTCTTGCTTTAGCAATTGGAGACGATGGAGTAATTGATTACAAATCTTTAGATATAAGTTATAACTCTTTAGATGGATCAACTGTGGCTGATAATGTTGGTGCTTTATTAAAACTTCATAGAGCTGGATTAGAGAAAGTAACTATAACGGGAAACAATTTTACAAGTAATGAAATTCAAGAATTAATAAGTGGTAAAACGATAAACGAAGAAGTTTACGCAGGATTTGGAGAAGGAAACGTTATAAATTAAAATAGGAGGCTTAATAGATGTCAAATAAAAAAATAATTATGATTGTGTTTGCTTTGTGTTTAGTTTTTGTAATAACTTTTGCAATTATTGCAACTAAAAATAAAAAAGGAATCAAAAATGAAAATACAGTAAACAAAGTAAAAGAGCTAGATTCAAGTTATGACGAAAATACAGGTTTATATTATGTTGAAGATAAAGAAACTGGAGAAATAATTTCAGCGAGTCGTGATGAAGAAGATTTGGAATTTTATGAATCACATCCAGATTATAATCCAAATCCATTAAGTCCAAAACCAACAGACTTGAATGGCTACTTACCAGAAAGTCCGTATTAAAATAAAAATTGCTTTTGTTAATTAATTTTAACAAAGGCAATTTTTTTATAAATTTTCAAAAATATTTCTAAAAATCACTTGACATAAACAAACAATTGTTTTAAAATAATTATACCGAAAATGTGTTTTGTATAATTACTTGAATTTTAATAAAATATAAGGATGTGATTTAATGGAAGAAAATAGCCTTGAAATCAAGAAGGAGTTAACAAATGAAGAAATAAAAAATTTAATATATACAGTAAGAGGAAAACAAGTTATGATAGATAGCGATGTGGCTATGTTGTATCATTATGAAACTAAAAGAATAAATGAAGCAGTAAATAGAAATAAAAATAGATTTCCAGAAAATTTTTGCTTTCAGTTAACTGAAGAAGAATTTGAATCTTTGAGGTCGCAAATTGCGACCTCAAAACAAAATTTAAAAATAAATGAAGAAGTCAGAGGTGGAAGAAGATATTTGCCTTATGTATTTACAGAACAAGGAATTGCTATGCTATCAGGTTTACTTAAAAATGATATAGCTATTCAAGTTAGTATAAATATTATGAATGCTTTTGTTGAAATGAGAAAATTTATATATAATAATAGGAACTTGTTTGAAAGAGTTATAAAAATAGAAAATCAAATTGACGAAAAATTCACTGATTATGATAAAAAATTTAACGAAATATTTAGTAGACTTCAATTAGAAGAAAATATAAAGCAAAGAATATTTTTTAATGGGCAAATATGGGATAGTTATAGTTTAATAGTAGATATTATAAAAAGTGCAAATAAGAAAATTACAATTATAGACAATTATATTGATGATAGTATTTTAAAGATGTTAAGCAAAAAGAAAGAAAATGTTGAAGTAAATATTGTGACGTCAGAGAAAAGTAATATACAAAATTTAGATATAAAGAAATTTAATAAAGAATACCCATTATTAAAAGTAGAAAGAACGAATAAATTTCACGATAGATTTATAATAATAGATGAGAAAGAAATGTATCATGTAGGAGCTTCAATAAAAGATTTAGGAAAGAAATGTTTTGGAATAAATAAAATAGAAGATATTGAAATTATAGAAAAGGTTATAAATCTATAATTTATTCGTCATAAAAGAACAAAACGACTATTATTGTACTGCTAATTCTTGCTGGTGTATCTCTAAACGCAATAATTCGGGGATAATGGTGTAATTACAAACGCGATGGACGCAAATATGAAAAATGGGATGGCTATATTGGAAGAATGGATTCAAGAAAAATATGTAGAATATTATCAAGATTCAGAAAATTATATGTATAATCCAGATTTATTAAGTGAGAAAATGAAAGATTTGTTTCTAAAAGATGGAACAAAAAATTATATAACATATGATGGAAAAATGTATTATTTGATAAATAAAAGTAGTTTGCCAAAAGATATAAAAGAAGGATTAGTAGGGGGAGATACAACAGAATATTCAAAATATATAAGGCTTCAAGATGTATATGGTGTAACATCTGATTTAAAAGTATATTATTATGGACCTGAAGGTCTAGCTGGAGAACATTACGGAGCTGTAGAAGAATTAGAAATAAATCCAAATGATCCAGCAAAAGGAGCAAATAACAATAAAAGTTTATCAGATCAGATAGTTACAGAATTAGGAAAAATAGGAGTTACAGCAGAATCAGGAAATTTAACAACAGGTAATATGGAAAAGCTAAAAGATTTAACATTAGATGGAACAGTAACAGATATAACAAGTTTGTCAGGAATATCTGATGCTAGAAAATTGAGAAATTTAGTGTTGAAAAATATGACTATTCCTAATTTAGATGGAATAGAAAGTTGTTCATTATTACAGACAATATATATAGATAATTGTACAATTACAGAAGCTAAAGGTTATGATAAATTAGCTGATGTATTAGATTTAAATAAATTGTATTTTAGATTTGATAGTAGCAAAACGAAAGAACAAGCAAATTCAGAAATGGAGAAAATTTCAAGTAGTTTAAGTAAAGCAAATTTACTTACAAAATTAGAATATTTTGGAGTATTTGGAAAATATGATTATATAAATCTTACGAGAACAGATTTTAGTTTTGGTGGTGAAGCTGGAAAATTTTCATTTACTCCTTCTGATATCGAAACTAGGAGCAAATTAACTGATATATCAAGCTTTTCAAAGTTTTCAGATTCAATAAAAAATTCAATAAAATATTTATATTTACAAGAAAATGATATAAATAGTATTTCGAGTTTGTCGGACTTTTCAAATTTATATGAAGTTGTTGTTTTAGGTAATTCAAATCTAACTAGTTTATCAGGGTTAGAAAATCATAAAAATTTGAAATATTTAATTTCACAAAGTTCAGGGATTAAAGATTTATTAGGTTTGAAAAATTGTGATAAATTATTAGGTTTAATTATAAATAATAATAGTTTAAGTAGCTTAGACGGCTTAAAAGTTGATAATGTAGAAAATAAGAAAAATATAGATTTACAAATATTAAATGCAAATAATAATAAAATAACAGATATAAATAATTTAAAAAATTGTACAGAATTAACATATATCAATTTAGAAAATAATACAGATAGTTCTGGAAATGGAGAATATTCTCTAGTAGATATTAGTCCACTTAGAAATTGTCTAAAAATAGTAAAGTGTTATTTAAAAGGAAATGAAAAATTTAATAATGAATTTATAATAACAGATAATTTTAAAAACTTAATAAAGAGATGTGGTCTTAACTACTCTCTTGATAATTGTTATTCATTATTATTCTTAGATACACAGAAAAAAGATTTTTATAATTATGATCTAACGGATAGCGATTTGGAAAAATTGTATGGTAATACGAGTTTACAATATATTAGACTTGGAAAAAATCCAAAACTTACGAGCGGAAAAATAGTTGAAGTTTTGGGAAGTATGAAAAATTTGATTTGTATAGATTTAAATGACTGTGAGCAATTAACAAGTATTAGTTTTATTAATAATTTGAAAGAATATAAAAAAGTAATTTGTCTACATTTACTAGGAACTGGGGTATCTGATTTAAGTGTTTTAGAAGATTGGGCGAATTCAGTTTGGGATTTGGAAGATAGGTCTTCGTTTACTTTAGGAACTTTGTCTATTGACAATTCAGATATTAATATTACAAAAATTCAAAAAACTATAAGTTTGGTTAGTGATAATTATTATTCGGGCCACTATATCGGGGACCATGATGGAGAAGGGATTTTGATTCATGGAGATCGTTTGTGTAATCAATTTGTTGATTGTAAAGAAATAACAGGTTTTTGTTTGTATGATAGGAAAAATTTATCACATCAAGGTTTTATAGATTTAAGTAATTGTTCAAATTGTATAAAAGTTAGTTTAAGATCTGGTGGAGTGAGAGTGAAGATTCCTGGATCATGTAAAACGCTTCAGGCTGATGGGAATGCGGAGGCTTTTGATTTGACATGTTGTTCGGATTTGGAGACGATTATTTTGAATTGGAACTGGGAAAATGGCGTTAGTCCAACGCTTTCAAGTGTGAAAGTTTGTAAAAATTTAAGATCAGTTTCGGGTGAATATATGAACAACATTGCGGTGGTGAGTGGGTTAGACGAGTTGATGACTACAAAACAATTGACATTAGACCTATCTCATTCTAGTGTTACTGGGTTTGATGTTGCAAAAAATGTTGATTGTTTGGATACTCTTTATTTAGGTGATTGTCCTAATATTGGTATTTTAAATAATTTTAATTATTTTATTAATCTGAGAATCTTAAATATTCAAAATGATTCTGTTTCTAGCTTGAAACCACTACAGGGACTTACAAATCTTACACAAATTTCGGCAAATGGAAATAAATTAGGCTCATTAGAAGGAGTTCAAAATTTGACAAAACTTACAACTTTACAAGTAAGTGGGAGTTCTATAACAGATTTATATTGGTTAGGAGAACTTGCTAAAAAGAGTGAGTTTAGTTTGAAAAGTTTGGATTTATCGAATTGTTTACTTGACGATAATATTTGGACTATGATAGATACAGATCAAGATGGAGTAGAAGAGAAAGTTTATGTAGATAATGTAGCAATAATAAAAGATTTATATTCAAAGGGTTGCACAAGTATAAATTTAAAAAATAATATAGAATTAGACATGAGCCAGTTTTCTGGTATGAATGGAGTAGTTTGTAAATAAATAATAAAGAAAAATATACTTGATAAAAAAATCAAGTATATTTTTTATTTTTAATTGATATACAAATTATTTTATGATATTATATATATGATTTTTATGGGGAAATTCTTAAAATATAGAGAGGACGTTTAAATAGATGAAAAAGAAGCAAAAAAAGGGATACAAATTATCAGATGAAATAAAAGAACAATTAAAAGTTCAAGCTGAAATAAGACAAAAAGAATATGAAGAGGAACATAGAGACGAAAAAGCTATAAAAAAAGAAGAGAAGAAGAAAAAAAGAGAAGAAAAGAAAATACAGAGAAAAATTAAAAGAGAAGAAAATAAAATAAGCTTGCCAAAAGCTTTTGAAAGTATTTTTTGTATTGTATATTTAGGATTTTTAATAATTTGTATATGGAACTTTTTTAGTTTGTCAAAAATAAATAAAGTATATTTAATGATTGGTTGTTTAACAACAGTTTTAACTTTTGGAGACAGTTTCCACTTAATTCCTAGAATAATTGATAATTTCAAAAAAGGTGGAATTCAAAATAGAGAGTTTTGGTTAGGACTTGGAACTCAAATTTCTTCAATAACAATGACTTGGTTTTATTTACTTTTATATTTTGTATATAGAAAATTGTTTCCACAAAACTTACCAGGAACAGTCTTTGATGTATTTATAGGTTTAACAGTTATTTTAAGAATTTTAATTTGTCTTTTACCACAAAATAAATGGTATACAAATGAGAAAAATTTAGTAATATCTATAATTAGAAATTTAATATTCTTAGCTACTGGAATTATGGAAATTGTTTTATTTGCTATGATTGGAAATAAAGGTGGTTTAGGGCTTTGGAAAATGGCGATAGCGATTGGTTTAAGCTTTTTGTTTTATTTACCAGTTGCGTTTGGATCAAAAAAACATCCAAAGATTGGAATTCTTATGATTCCAAAAACTTTGTGTTATGTATGGATGATTGTAATGTTTTTAGATATAATGGGAAAAGTATAAAGTTTTAAGTTATATTTAAGTTTTTATTATTATAATTAAAATGAATTTTCTTAAATTATATAATAGGCAAATTTTGGGGATTAAGAAATGGGAAATATTGTATTATTAGATGAATTAACAATTAACCAAATTGCTGCTGGAGAAGTTTTAGATAGACCCGCAAACGCTGTTAAAGAGCTTGTTGAGAATTCTATTGATGCGGGAGCAAAACACATTACTATCGAAATAAAAAATGGTGGCAAGAGTTTAATAAAAGTAATTGATGATGGAAGTGGAATAAAAAAAGATGATATATTTATTTCATTTGAACGTCACGCAACAAGTAAAATAAGAAGATTAGAAGATTTGGAAAATACTTATACAATGGGATTTAGAGGTGAGGCTCTAGCTAGTATTGTCTCAGTTTCAAAAGTTACAATGACAACAAGAACAAAAGAAGACGAACTAGGAACTATAGTACATGCCGAAGCTCGGTGAAGTCTTATCTGTAGATGAAATTAGTTGTAAAGTTCGGAACTACGATTGTAGTCGAAGATTTGTTTTTTAATACACCTGTAAGATATAAATTTTTGAAACAAGATTTTACAGAATTTAGATATATTAAAGATTGGGTTGAAAAAGTTGCAATTTCTAATTCTGATATTTCATTTAAACTTATAAATGAAGGAAAAATAATATTTTCATCAAATGGAAATGGAAATATTCATGATATAATTTATTCATTATATGGAAAAGAGACAAATGAAAATATTTCTGATATAGATTATAAAGAAGATAATATTAGAATTACAGGGGTTGCTCGGAAATACATTACTTGCTGAAAAAACTAGAAAAAATCAAATTATATTTTTAAATAAAAGAAATATAAATGATAAGATTATAGAAAATGCTGCCGATCAGGCGTTTAACGCAAATATAGGAATCGGAAAAAAAGGATTTTTTATAATTAATATTGAGCTTCCTGGAAATGAATATGATGTAAATGTTCATCCAACTAAAAATGAAGTTAGATTTAAAGATGAATCTAAAATTTACAAAGCGGTTTATTCAGCTATAAAAAGTAGTCTTTTAAGTAAAGAATTTTTAGGCGATAATGTTCAAGAAAAAATAGAAAATAAATCTAGTTATATAAATAATGAATTTAATTTTTTAACTAATCATTTTGGAACAAAAAAAGATAATTATTCAGAAAAAATTAAAGAAAATATAGAATTAATAAATAGACAAAATGATAGAAAAATTAATTATAAATTTGTTGGAATTTTGTTTAAGACATACATAATCATAGAGCTTGATGGTAAGATGTATCTAATTGATCAGCACGCTGGTCATGAAAGAATTTTATATGAGCAAATTAGAGCTAATTATAAAGATAATTTAAAAAATAATTCTCAAATTACAATTATTCCAGAAGTTATAAATTTAACTCATAAAGAATTTCAATTTGTCAAAGATAATTTGAATTTATTTGAAAATATTGGCTTTGAATTAGAACCTTTTGGAGATAATACTGTCAAAATTAGCGGATTTCCAGATATTGAATATAGGAAAAAAATAAATAATAGAGAAATGTTTCTTGATATTTTAGATGAGATGACTGGAAATATTAGAAGTAATTTTAAAACAGTTGAAGAAAGATTTATTGCTACTGTTGCTTGTAAAGCTGCGGTTAAAGCTGGAATGGAACTTACGCCAGAAGAAGTAGATAGCTTAATTCAAAGATTATTAAAACTTCAAAATCCATATACATGCCCACATGGAAGACCGACAACTATAAAGTTTGATAAAAATGAAATTTTAAGTCTATAAAAAGGAGGAAATAAAATTGTTACAATTAAAAGGAATCGTAAAAAATTATCTTTCTCGGAGA
Organism: uncultured Clostridia bacterium; assembly: GCA_947585105.1. Taxonomy (GTDB): domain Bacteria; phylum Bacillota; class Clostridia; order TANB77; family CAG-508; genus Scatovivens. The sequence continues at coordinate 2,871 of CANPWV010000042.1, read as the reverse complement.
AGCTGAAGTTAAAGCTTTAAAAGGAATTGATATTGAATTTAGAAAATCTGAATTTGTTTCTATTTTAGGACATAGTGGTTGCGGAAAAACCACACTTTTAAACATTATTGGAGGATTAGATAGATATACATCAGGTGATTTAATTATCAATGGAAAATCAACAAAAGACTTCAAAGATAAAGATTGGGACTCATATAGAAATTATTCTGTTGGTTTCGTGTTCCAAAACTATAATTTGATAAGTCATCAATCTGTTTTATCAAATGTAGAACTTGCTTTAACATTAGATGGAGTATCAAAATCAGAAAGAAAGAGAAGAGCAATTGAGGTTCTTGAAAAAGTTGGTTTAAAAGAACAAATAAACAAAAAGCCAAATCAATTGTCAGGTGGTCAGATGCAAAGAGTTGCTATTGCCAGAGCTTTAGTAAATGATCCTGATATAGTTTTAGCTGATGAGCCAACAGGTGCGCTAGATACAGATACATCTGTTCAAATTATGGAAATATTGAAAGAAATTTCAAAAGACAGATTAATTATAATGGTAACTCATAATCCAGATTTAGCTGAAAAATATTCTTCAAGAATTGTAAAAATCTTAGATGGAGTTATAACAGATGACTCAAACCCATTTACAGAGGAAGATAGAAAAAAAGAAGAAAAAGAAAAATTTAAAACTGGAAAAACTTCAATGTCATTTTTCACAGCTTTGAATTTGAGCTTAAATAACTTAATGACAAAAAAGGGAAGAACTTTACTTACAGCGTTTGCTGGATCAATTGGTATTATAGGAATTGCCTTAATTTTGTCACTTTCAACTGGTGTAAGAGCTTATATTAATAAAGTTGAGGAAGATACACTTTCATCATACCCAATAATGATTCAAGAGGAAACTGTTGATATGACAAGTATGATGGAATCTATGATGGGAGAAAGCAAAGAAGATTTTGATAGAAAAGATAATAAAATTTATTCAACAAATATTATGACAGATATTATTTCAACAGTTTCTCAAGAAGTTAAGAAAAATAATTTAACAGAATTTAAAAATTATTTAGAAAATAAAGATAAAGTTATAAATGAAAATTCAAACGCTATACAATACGCTTATGGATTAACTTTAAATTTATATAAAGAAAATGATGAGAAAATTCAAAGAGTAAATCCAAGTTCTGTAATGGATTCATTTGGAGAAATGGGAGATGCCTTAACTAGTCAAAGCGTTTTTATGCAAACTGGAACAAGCGCTGTTACTGATGTTTGGACAGAAATGTTAGATAATCCTGAATTGTTAAAAAGTCAATATGATGTTGTTGCTGGAAAATTCCCAGAAAAATATAATGAAGTTGTTTTAATAATTGACGAAGATAATAGAATTAGCGATTATACTTTATATTCATTAGGTTTAAAAGACGTAAATGAAGTATCTGAAATGTTTAAAAATTTAATGAATGGAGTTCCAGTAGAAGAAGGAAAAATCGAAGAATATGATTATAATGATTTTGTAGATTTAAAATATAAGCTTCTATTAAATACAGATTATTATTCAAAAGAAAATGGAATTTGGATAGATAAATCTAGTAATTTAGAATATATGAAAAACAAAATCAGTAATGCTGAAGATATTACTGTTGTTGGTATTATCAAACCAAAGCCAGAGTCAAATGTTCAAGGATCTGTTTATGGAGAAATTGGTTATCTTCATAGTTTATCTGAATATGTTATTAATAAAATAAATGAATCAGATATTGTAAAAGAACAATTAGAAAATCCAGAGATAAATGTTTTTACAGGCTCAAAATTTATTGACGTTGGAAAAACAGCTACAGGTAGTGTAAACTTTGATATAAATTCACTTTCAGATGAGCAAAAAGCTCAACTTGCTGGAATGAGTGAAGAAGAAAGATTAAATTACATTTCTAGTTTATCAGGAAATGTAAACGCTTCTTATGAAAGCAATCTAGATCTTTTAAGTGTTGTTGATTTAGATAGTCCAAAAGCAATTTATATTTATCCAAAGAATTTCGAATCAAAAGATAATATAAAACAAGCAATAGATGATTATAATAAAAAACAAGAAGATAGCGATAATAAAGATAATGTTATTGAATATAGCGATATGGTCGGAGTTTTGATGAACAGTGTTACTAGAATTGTTGATATTATAAGTTATATTTTAATTGCCTTTGTAGCGATTTCACTTGTTGTTTCATCAATAATGATTGGAATTATAACATATATCTCAGTATTAGAAAGAACAAAAGAAATTGGTATTTTAAGAGCTATTGGTGCTTCAAAGAAAGATATAAGACGAGTATTTAACGCTGAAACATTTATAATAGGTTTGGCTTCAGGATTGATAGGAATTGGAATTACACTTCTTTTAAATATTCCAATAAATATTGTAATTCAACATATTACAGAAGTTCCAAATTTAACTTATTTGCCATTTATGGGCGGTTTAATATTAGTAATAATTAGTATGTTACTTACAATGTTTGCGGGATTGATACCTTCAAGCTTTGCTGCTAAGAAAGATCCAGTTGAAGCTTTAAGAACTGAATAATAAAATTTAACCTCAAAAATTAGTAAATCTAGTAATTTATATTACTAGATTTACATAATTTGCAATGACATTATTTTTGTGATATAATATATTCAAGATTTGGAAGTAGGGATAGATACCTACTACAAATTCTAAATTCTCTTCTCTATCTGGAGAGGACGGTTGTCAGAGAACTTAGCTTGGAAGATAGCTACTCGTTCGTGAATGATTAGTTTCCAGAAATAATGATTGTTAAGACCAACTATTAAATGTCAACATTTTTTTGAAAAATATTAAAAAAAATTTTTGAGTTAATTTTTGGTACAACA
>CANPWV010000041.1 GCA_947585105.1 uncultured Clostridia bacterium | reverse complement strand
TCAATGGAGGGATTTTTAATTAAATTTTGTGCCTTTCGCAGACGTAGCGTTAGCAAAGGCGAAGAAAGGAATGTCAGGAAATATGAAAAAATTATTAATTGTAGAAAATAATTTAAAAGAAGCTTGTGTATATGCTAATGCTATATGCAGTAAAATTTCAAATATTAGGTTATATAGTATAGTATCTACTGATGAAGATATAATAAAAATTATTGAAAATGAGAAAATTGATTTAGTAATATTAGTTTTGGATTTTTTAGATGTTAATATATTAAATATAATTAATTATATAAAAAAGAAAAATCAGCAAAAATATTATGTTATCATTGATAATATGAAAGCAATAAAGAAGAATAAAAATTTTATTACAAATTATACCCAAAATACAAAAATATATGATATTATCAAAAATATAAGTAACATGAATAATATAAGAGTAATAATTAGAAAAGAATTAGAAAAAATTAATTTTGATTATTCATATAAAGGAACGAAGCTTTTTTCAGAAGTTATATATGAATGTTATATAAGACAGAAGAAAGAAGAAAGTAATTTTAATTTAGATAGAGATATATATCCTATTGTTGCACAAAAATGTAATATTGATAAAAATGAAATAAAAGTTTATATATTTCAATCAATTTCAAAAATGTATAATGTAGTTAATAAAAATCGATTATTTGATTATTTGAAATATAAAATTGACTATAGACCGAAAACAAAAGAATTAATTGTTGCTGTTTTGAAAAAAATAAAAAATATTTAAAAATTGAAACTTTTTTTATTTAATTAAACTCAATATTAATGAAAGGAGAATTTTTAATGAGTACTCGAAAATTCTTAAAATCATTTGAAACTATTTATAATAATACTTATAATGACCTTTTGAAATTTGTTGTTTGTAAATGTGGTAATTTGAACGATGTTGACGATATTATACAAGATACATACTTAGAATTATTTAAGACGTTAAAAAGCAATAAGGAAATTTTTGATATTAGCGCGTATTTAACCACTATTGCTAAGACTAAAATAATTGACAATTATAAGAAAAATCAAAAAATTAAAACTATTTCTATGTTTCAAAAAAATGAGGAAAAAGAATTTTTTATTGATTTAGATTCTCGGAATAGATTTGGAATTAGAATTCATATCAAAAAATAATATTGATAAAATCTGGAAGTATTTAAACTCAATTGATGTAGATGTTGCTAAAATATTTTACTTACATTATATCTTAGATATGACATTTAAAGAAATTTCATATAGCTTGAAAATGAAGGAGTCTACAGTAAAGACTATTTTGTATAGATCATTAAAAAATCTAAGAAAAGAGTTTGGAAATGGTGGTGATAATAATGAAGAACAAAGAACAAATTCAAAAATATTTTAATAAGAAATATTTTAATAAAGAACAAAATTATAAGTCTATATTAAGAAGAGCGACAAAGGAGGAATTTGATATGAGGAAAAAATATATATTAAATGTAGCGGTTATTTTAACTGTTGCTTTAATTGGAACAGTAAGTATAGCTTTTACTGGAAATAAGATATATAATGAATTTATAAAAAATAAATCTGAATCAGAAGTAGATAGTATAGATATAAAAGATGATTTAAAAAATAATATGAATTATGACGAAGAAACAAATTATTATTATAAAATAATAAATAATATGGATGAATATAATAATTTTAAAAATATAGAAAATAAAATTCCAGAAATGTCTGAAAATGATTTTATTAATAATTCATTAATTGTTATTTTGCAGGCTAGTTTTAGAGAATTACATGAAGTCGATTTATTTATAAATGATGTAATAGTTGAGAATGATACAACTTCTATTATTCTTAAACAAGAAGATACACCTGATTATGATTCAAAAGAAAATTTAATATGTGCAATAGTTGATAAAAGTGTAATAAAAAATAATATAAAGATAAAAGTTGATTTTAGCAATATAATAGATAGTGTTGAAGATTATACTCTAGAAAAAGCTTTTGCTGATGGTTGCTTCGTTATAAAAGATAAGGATGATATGTTAGGAGTTGCTGAAGTTTTATCTAAAGGTAATTATGATATTGATGAATTTGTAGAAAACTCAAAAAATGGTGATAGTAAATCAATAAAAATTTATCGTTATAGTGATTATACTCATGAAAGTTGGTTGTCAGAATTAACATATGAAAAAGGAATTTTTAAACTAAAAACTATAAATTTAAATACTGGCGAAGTCGAATACGCTTCTGGAAGAAATTGCTTAAAAATTAATGGAGTGGCGGAAAATTCAATTTGCTATGTCGTTACAAATAGTGAAAGTGTTCCTTTAGTTGAAAATGGGTCACACTATCTTTTTGGCGCTTATTGTATAGTTGTAGATTAAAATTTAATTAAAAATTAATATAAAAGAGAGTATTAAAAATTTTTGATACTCTCTTTTGTCTTAAATAGATACATTAACAACAAAAAATATATTGTTACCGTATTTGTAAGTAGCTTATTTATGAATAGATTTTATATTAAAATCTTTTAGAGGTGATAATATGGTAATTTTAAATATAGAAAAATTGTTAAAAGATAGAAATAAATCAAAATATTGGTTATGCCAGAAGATGAATATAACAAATAGAAATTTGAATAGAATTATAAAAAATGAAACTACAGCAATTTCTTTTAGATATATAGAAGATTTCTGTAGATATTTAGAATGTTCAGTAGGAGAACTTTTTGATATTTTAGATAATAAAAAAACGGAGTAGTGTAAAACCACTCCGTTAACAGCTCTTGGCGTATGATGTTTTTCGAAAAATTTTTGATAATCAGTTTTTTGGTATCCTTTCGTCTGTGATAAGCCGACCTACGTAAAAATCAGGTAAAACACAAGGATTTCCGTTTTTGACAACGGCATAAGCGTCGAGATATACTCCGCCGTCTTTGATATAAGCGATTCTCTCACTTTTCTCATCTAGGATGATATTTCTGAGAGTAAAGCCAATTCGGTTGTTCTCAGCATCGACGAAATAACCACTTTTTTCGACTTTGCCAGCGTAACCATCTTTAACATGGAACGCACCTACAACGCCATTGGTAATTTCCATACGATTCCTCCTTAATAAGTTAAAGAATTTAGAGCTGTTTTTATATACTAATATCTTTCGAGAATATAGTACTTTTTCATTATACCAGATTTTTACAAAAAAGTAAATAATTATGTAAATTAAAAATATAATAAAAGTTATTATAAAATAATATTGACTTTTTTAAATAAAAATACTATAATCTTTATATATTAATGCGAAAGGAGTGTAATTGAGATGGCATATAAAATTAATCCAGAAAAATGTATTAGCTGTGGTGCTTGCGAAGGTGCTTGCCCAGTAAGTTGTATTAAACAAGGCGAAACTTGCTATGTTATTGATAAAGAACAATGTATCGAGTGTGGAACTTGTGAAGGTGTATGTCCTGTAGGAGCTCCAAAAGCTGAATAATTTAGTACATTAAAAAATATTGTTATTTTTATAAGTTTTGACTTTAATCAGTCAAAACTTATTTTTTTGTCTTGATATAAAAATTAGGTAGTGATATAATTTAAAAAAATATGTTGATTGGTAGGTGAAAAACCATAGGAAGAAATAATAAAAATAAATTGAAAAAAGATAAAAAAGAAAAGAAAGAAGCCAGAGTTATGATGATTATGGTAGGAACTATTGTGACAGTAGGTTTTATCGCGGTTATCATAAATCTTTCATATATAATTTTTGCTAAAGGTGAAGCTTATAAGAAAGCTGCGTATAGTCAACAAACTAAAAGTCAGATAATTAGCCCAAATAGAGGAACAATATTTGATAGAAATGGCGAAATTCTAGCTGTTAGTGTTTCTGTTGATACAGTTTCAATTAATCCAAAAAATTTGAAATATGAAAGTGGTAAAAAAGTTGAGCCAGAAATTTTAGCCCAAGAATTTTCAGAAGTTTTTGGATTAGATTATGAAGCTACACTAAACAAGGTAAAAAGTACATCTTCAGTGGTTGTAATTGCTAGAAAAGTTGAATCAGATAAAATAAACTTATTAAAAGAATGGCTTAGTGAAAAGAAAATAACAAGTGGAGTAAATATAGATGAAGACTTCAAAAGATATTATCCAAATGGAAATTTAGCGTCAACATTAATTGGATTTTGCGGTACTGATAATACTGGACTTACAGGATTAGAGCTAAGATGGAATAATACTTTAGTTGGAACATCTGGAATGTTGACAGCAACACTAGACGTTAATGGAGATTCAATATCAGATGAAAATGAAGAATATGTTCCTCCTGAAAACGGAAGTAATCTTTATTTGACAATAGATTCAAAGATTCAAGGAATTGCTGAGCAATATTTAGAAGAAGCTGTAATTCAAAATAATGCTAAATATGGCGGAGTAATTATGATGAATCCTCAAAATGGTGATATTTTGGCAATGGCAAATTATCCTGATTATGATTTAAATGATCCTCAAAATTCAGTATATACAGGGTTAGGTGATAGTTGGGATACTTTGACAGAACAAGAAAAAAGTGATGCGAGATATAATTTATGGGCAAATAAAAATGTTTCATATTTATATGAGCCAGGTTCAACATTTAAAACAGTTATATCATCTATAGGTCTAGAAGAGGGAGTTGTTGAAACAGATACACCAGGCGAGTTCCATTGTGGAAGATTCTATCATGTTGGAGATAAAGATATTTATTGTTGGTACCCTTATGATCATGGTGATTTATCATTAAGAGAAGCTTTAGAAAAATCTTGCAACCCATCATTTATGAGATTAGGACAAAGAATTGGTGCAAAAACAATGTATAAATATTTTGAAGCTTATGGATTATTTGATTCTATGGGATCAGATATAGCTGCTACTCCAAAGCCATATATTATGAAATTAAATGAGGTAGGACCTGTTGAACTTGCTACAATGTCATTTGGACAAAGACTTTCAATTACACCTCTACAAATGATTACAGCTGTTTCTACAATTTCAAATGGAGGAACATTAATCGAGCCAAGAATTGTAAAACAAATTGAAAATACTGATAATGGAAGTATTTCAACAGTTGATACAGTTGAAGTTAGAAAAGTTATTTCTGAAGAAACTGCTAGTAAAGTAAGAGATATGATGCACTCTGTTGTTGAAGAAGGAACAGGTGGTCAAGCTAAAGTTACAGGTTATGAAGTTGGAGGAAAAAGTGGAACATCTGAACCTCCACAGAATCAAAAAGAACAAGGTTATACAGCTTCATTTGTAGCAATATCTCCTATTGAGAATACTAAATTAGTTTGTCTTTTGATGTTATTTAATTTAACTGAAGAACAAGAACACCAAGGTGGAACTATTTGCGCACCTGTTGTTGGTAAGATTTTATCAGAAGTTTTACCATATATGAATATAACTTCTGGAAATTCTGGAGTTCAATCAAATAACAATAATAAATCTGTTACTAATGTAAAAGGAATGACTGTAGACAGCGCTAGAGAAAAGCTTGGCGAGTCTGGATTTAATATAGTTTGTAATGGAGATGGATCTTCTGTTGTATTAGATCAAATGCCAAGATCTGGAGCTTATTTGGAATCAGGATCTACAATTTATCTTTATACTGTAGAAGGTGAAGAAAGAGAAAAAAGAGTAGTTCCAGATGTTAGAGGAAAATCATTAAGTAGCGCGATAAGTGACTTAAGAGCAATTGGACTAAACGCTATGTCAGATGGCTCTGGAACAGTAATTTCTCAAAGTACTACAGCTGGAACAGAAGTTGAGATTGGAACAGTTATAACAATTACTGCTAGGGAAAACGCAAGTGGAGGGCAATAATATCTTGCGTAAAAATAAATTTAATGATATGATTTTATAGAAGAAAATATATGAGGTGAGATAAGTTGGCGAATAATAATGATTGCATGATGCAATATTTTGAATGGTATTTGCCTAGCGATTCTAAACTTTGGAACAAAGTTCGTGATGATGGAACACATTTATCTAATCTTGGTATAAATTATGTTTGGCTTCCTCCTGCTTATAAAGGAGCTGGCGGTACAAATGATGTTGGTTACGGAGTTTATGATTTATATGATTTGGGAGAGTTTAATCAAAAAGGAACAATTCCAACAAAGTATGGAACAAAAGAAGAATACCTAAATGCAATTAAAGTGTTAAAAGAAAATAATATTAAAGTTTTAGCAGATATAGTCTTAAATCACAAAATGGGTGCTGATGAAGTTGAAGAAGTTCTAGCTGTTCAAGATGATGAGAATAATAGAAATGTGAGTTTAAGTAATTTGACTCCTATTAAAGCTTGGACTAAATATACTTTTGCTGGTCGTGGAAATGTTTATTCTGATTTTAAATGGGATTGGACGCATTTTCATGGAATCGACTGGGATGAAAATACTAAGAAAGTTTCTGTATATAAATTTTATGGAAAAAAATGGGATGAAGAAGTTGACAAAGAAAAAGGAAACTTTGATTACTTGATGGGCGCGGACATTGATATGAATAATAATGATGTATCAAATGAGCTTATTAAGTGGGGAAAATGGTATTATGATTTAACTAAAGTTGATGGTTTTAGATTAGACGCTGTAAAACATATTAGAGCCGATTTCTTCCCAAAATGGTTAGAAGAAATTGAAAAAGAATTAAATGACAATAATCCAATTTTTACAGTTGGTGAATATTGGTCTATAAATATAGATGCTATAAAAAATTATATAGAAAAAACAGATGGAAAAATAGGTTTATTTGATGTTCCGCTTCATTACAATATGTATAAAGCTTCAATTAGTAATGGAGAATATAATTTATCTGAAATATTTGAAGGAACTCTTGTAAAAGAAAGACCAGACCTTGCTGTAACTTTTGTTGATAATCATGACACACAGATTGGTCAAGCCTTAGAATCTTGGGTTTTAGATTGGTTTAAACCACATAGTTATTCTTTGATACTTTTAAGGCAAGAAGGAATTCCATGTGTGTTTTATGGAGATTATTATGGAGTTCCAGAAAAGGGAATTAATCCTAAAAATGAGTTGCTAGATAAATTATTAAAAGTTAGAAAATATTTTGCTTATGGAGAGCAAGAAGATTATTTGCTTTCTACAAATGTAATTGGATTTGTAAGACGTGGCGATTATGAACATTCAGGTTCTGGGTTAGCGGTTGTTATGAGTGATAAAGAAGCTGGAAGTATTAAAATGAACATTGGAAAAAATCACGCAAATTCAGTATTTTATGATTGTTTAGGAAATGTTAAAGATAAAGTTTATGTTGATCAAAATGGAAATGGAATTTTTTCTTGCAAAGAAGGAAGTGTTTCTGTTTGGATAAGAGATGGACAATATGTTAATTAGTAGCAAGTAAGCTTTTACTTGCTACTAATTTTATTAATAAGTCTTGAAAAATGAGAAAAAATGTTATACAATACTAGACACGTAGAGATGGAATTGGAGGAATTGAAAATGAAAGTTATTTTAAAGCAAGATATTAAAAATGTCGGCAAGAAAAATGAAATTATAAATGCGGCAGATGGGTATGCTAGAAACTTCTTATTTCCAAAGGGCTTAGCGGTTCCAGCTGATAATACAAATTTAAGTGAATTAAAAGCAAAACAAAATTCAGAAGCTAATCAAAAAGCTAAAGACTTAGAAAATTCAAAGAAATTGGCTGAAGAGTTAAAAGATAAAACTGTAGTTATAGAAGTAAAAGGTGGAAATAATGGAAAACTTTTTGGAGGAGTTACTTCAAAAGAAGTTTCAGAAGCCTTGAAAAGCCAGTTAAATATTGATATAGATAAAAAGAAGATACAAACTGATACAATAAAACAAGAAGGCGTGTACAAAGTTAGTTTGAAATTGTTAGAAGGAGTTGTAGCTACAGTTAGTGTTCACGTAAAGGCAGTATAATTTGAATTTTTAATAAAACAGCGTGTGCGAGAGCTTTGAGTGTTTACGAGTGAGAAAGCGAGGATATTGGGCAGGATACCCAATAGGCGGAGCCGTCCGAGCGTCGATACCGAGTAAATACTCGAAGGTAGGCGCACAGAGCAGAACTAAATGGAAGGAGTAAAGTATGGAGTTAAATAGAGTACCACCACATGACATTGAAGCCGAACAAGCAGTTTTAGGCTCAATGTTATTAGATAAAGATGCTGTAATTTCTGGCTTAGAAATTCTAAAAGAAGATGATTTTTATCGTGAAGATAATAAAGCTGTTTTTTCAGCAATTTCAAGCCTTTATATGAAAACAGAGCCAGTAGATTTAATTACAGTAAAAAAAGAATTAACTGAAAATGGAAATTTTGAACGAGTTGGTGGTATGGAATTTTTGGCTTCACTTCCAAGTAAAGTTCCTACAACAGCAAATGTCGATAGATACATAAAAATCGTTGAAGAACAAAGTATGAGAAGAAGACTTATTCAAACTTCAAATGAGCTTATTTCTTTACGGTTATGATGATACAGAAGAAACAGAGAGAATTCTTGATCTTGCTGAAAAAAGAGTTATGGATTTAGCTCAAAACTCTTCTGGTAAGAGCTACAATTCAATAAAAGATATATTAGTTTCAACTTTTGATGAGCTAGAAAAATTATTTAATCAAAAAGGAAAAATTTCTGGAATTACAACAGGATTTTCTGGAATTGATAGAATTACATCAGGTCTTCATAATTCAGATTTATTGATATTAGCCGCAAGACCAGCTATGGGTAAATCTGCTTTTGCTATAAATATTGCTACAAATGTTGCAAAATCTGGGGTTCCTGTTGTTATATTTAACTTGGAAATGTCAAAAGAACAGGTTGCAAACAGAATTTTAGCTAGTGAAGCAATGGTTGATAGTAATAAATTAAGAACAGGTCAACTAGATGATAATGATTGGATGAAGCTTGCTTCAGCGTCTGGAATTTTGTCAGATACACCAATTTATATTGATGATACTCCAGGAATTTCAATTATGGAAATTCGTACAAAATGTAGAAAACTTAAAATGGAAAAAGATATTGGATTTGTTGTTATAGATTATTTACAGCTAATTTCTGCTTCAGGTAAAAAGAACGCTTCACGTGAGCAAGAAATATCAGAAATTAGTAGATCTTTAAAAATTTTAGCAAAAGAGCTAAATATACCAGTTTTGGCACTTTCACAATTATCAAGAAGCGCTGAAAAGAGACAAGATGATAAAAGACCAATGCTTTCTGATTTGAGAGAATCTGGAGCTATTGAGCAAGATGCTGATATTGTTATGTTTATATATAGAGAAGATTATTATAATCAAGATACACCAGAAAAAAATGTTGCTGAAATCATTTTTGCTAAACAAAGAGGTGGCTCAACAGGAACAGTTAAATTGAAATGGCTTGGAAATTATACTAAATTCCTAGACATTGCGCCAGACAGTATAGTTACAGGTGGTTAAAAATGTTAGAAAAAAAAGTTTTAGAAACAATTAAAAAATATAATTTAATAGAGCCAAAAGACAAGGTCCTTCTAGGAGTTTCAGGAGGACCTGATTCTATTACTATGCTTTATATTTTAAATGAGCTTTCTAAGAAATTGGATTTTAAAATTTTTGTCGCTCACATAAATCATGGAATCCGTGAAGAATCAACAGAAGATGAACAATATGTGGAAATGTGGTCGAAAAAATTAGGTGTAGAGTTTTTTGTTTTACATTCAAAAGTTGAAGAAATTGCTAAAGCTCAAAAGCTAGGGGTAGAAGAGACTGGAAGAAAAGTAAGATATGAGTTTTTTGATGAGGTTTCAAAAAAAGTAGGAGCGAATAAGATTGCTATTGCTCATAATAAAAATGATAAAATTGAAACAATTATAATGAATATTTTAAGAGGTAGCGGAAGTAAAGGACTTTGCGGAATAGAAGCAAAACAAGGAAATATAATTAGACCTTTAATTGAAATTTCAAGACCTGAAATTGAAGAATTTTGTGAAGAAAAAAATTTAGAACCAAAAATTGATAAAACAAATTTTGATAATGAATATACAAGAAATAAAATCCGTAATGTAGTTATTCCCTATATAAAAGAGGAATTTAATCCAAACATTATAGAGTCTCTAGATCGCTTATCTGACATAATGAAAGAGCAAGAAGATTATCTTCAACAAGAGACGGAAAAACAATATAATAATATTTTAATTAATGAAATAAAATTAAGTGAAAATGAGTATACTATAATTGTTATGGATTTGAAGAAATTCAATAATTTGCCAAAAATAATTGAGAAAAAAGTAATTTTATTTGCTATTCAAAGACTTTTTGGAACAGTTCAAAAGATTGAAAAAATACATTTAGAAGATATGATTAAGCTTTGTAATAATAATATTGGAAATAAATTTTTGACTCCAAACAAAAATTTAAAAATTGTAATAAAAAATAAACAAATACATATAAGTAAGTTAAAATAAAGTACCCGTAGCAACTCCTAGAACGGTCTAGATTACGAGGGTATTTATTTTTTGAAAACCTATTGCAAAGCTGTAATCAATATGCTATATTATTTAATAGAAAAAAGATTTTCTTTAATAAGAAATAGGAGGTAACGGTTTGAAAAGTGGAATTAAAACATTAGCAATGTGGCTAATATTAATAGTTGTTTTTATAGCATTATTACACGCTAACTTTAATAATAAAGACACAAAAATGAGTTATTCAGAATTAATCAATAGTATTAAAGCTGGTGAAGTATCAGAGATTGTAGTTTCAAGTGATGGAACAACAGCTGAAGTTAAGCTTGATTCAGATAGTGTAAAAAAGGAAGTAACAATTCCAAGTCTAGATAGCTTTATGGATACAGCTACTGAGTATATGAATGAAGAACATGGAAGCTTTACATTAAATCAAGAAGAACCATCAATTCTTTCTATAATATTTGATATATTCTCACCATTTATAATATTGATAATTTTCTTATTGTTCTGGCTATTATTAATGAATCCAGGTCAAAATAATAATAAAACTAATTCTTTTGGCAAGAGCAAAGCTAGAATGATAAATATGTTAGACGAAAAAAATAAAGTAACATTTAAAGATGTTGCTGGTGTTGACGAAGAAAAAGAAGAATTAGAAGAAATTGTTGAGTTTTTAAAAGCTCCAAAGAAATTTACAGATATGGGCGCTAGAATTCCAAAAGGTGTTTTACTTGTAGGACATCCTCGGAACTGGTAAAACTTTACTTGCTAAAGCTGTAGCTGGAGAAGCTGGAGTTCCGTTCTTCTTTATAAGTGGTTCTGATTTCGTTGAAATGTTTGTTGGTGTTGGTGCTTCAAGAGTTAGAGATTTATTTGATCAAGCTAAAAAGAATGCGCCA
>CANPWV010000040.1 GCA_947585105.1 uncultured Clostridia bacterium | reverse complement strand
ATGAGCGTTAATATAATCAACATCTTTTGGCTCAATTCCAGCGTCTTTCATTGCTCTAACCATAGCTCTTGAAGCACCTTCCCCATCAGGAGATGGTGATGTTACATGATATGCGTCAGATGTAGCACCATAGCCAATTATTTCTCCATATATTTTTGCGTTTCTTTTTAAAGCATGTTCTAATTCTTCTAAAACAATAATAGCTGAGCCTTCGCCCATAACAAATCCGCTTCTTTCTTTATCAAACGGAATTGATGCTCTTGATTTATCGTTTGAAGTTGATAAAGCTTTCATATTTTCAAATGAAGAAATTCCGACTTCGCAAACCGCGCTTTCAGTTCCACCGGCAAAAACAACCTCTTCATAACCTGATTTTATAGCTCTATAAGCTTCTCCTATTGAATGTGTAGAAGAGGCGCAAGCTGAAACTATCGCTAAAGATTCACCTTTAAATCCTAAATCAATTGTTACATTTCCAGCTGGCATATTAGCAAGCCCCATTGGTAAAAACATTGGAGATAGCCTATTATAGCCTTTTTCAAAGGCAATATGACATTGAGTTTGAATAGTGTTTAATCCGCCAATTCCAGAGCTTATGTATGTTCCAATGTTATTAAAATCAGTATTCTCAGGTGTAATCTTGCTATCTTCTAAAGCTTCTCTTGAAGCTATCATAGCAAATTGAGAACATCTATCTAATCTTCTAGCTTGTTTTATATCAAAATATTTTAGTGGATCATAATTTTTAACTTCACAAGCAAGTTTTGTTTTAAAATTAGTTGTGTCAAATTGTGTGATATTATCTACACCACATCTTTTTTCTTTAATTCCTTCCCAAGTTTCTTTTACATTATTACCGATTGGACTTATTACGCCCAAGCCGGTTACGACAACTCTTTTCATTTCAATATCTTCCTCCAACATAATTTATTTAACTTTCAAGTTCGAATTACATTAACATTCCACCATCTACATGTATCACTTGCCCAGTTATATAGCTACTGTCATTTGAAGCGAGAAACTTAACAACATTTGCTACATCTTCGGGTGAGCCCATTCTCTTTAATGGAATATTTTTAGCGATTTCTTCTTTTACTTCATCTTTTAAAACATTTGTCATGTCTGTAGTGATAAATCCAGGTGCTATACAATTTACTAAAATGTTTCTTGATGCAACTTCTTTTGCTAGACTCTTTGAAAATCCTATTATACCAGCTTTTGAAGCGGCGTAATTGGTTTGCCCAGCGTTTCCGGCAATTCCTACAACAGAAGAAATATTTATTATTCTTCCTTGTCTAGCCTTTAACATGTAAGTTACAACATTTTTGGTAACATTAAAAGTTCCTGTTAGATTAACATCTATAACTTGATCAAAATCTTCTTTTGACATTCTCATAATCAAAGTGTCTTTAGTGATTCCGGCGTTATTTACAAGAACATCAATCTTTCCAAATTCATCTATAATCTCTTTTACAAATCTTTCGCAATCCTCAAATTTTGAAACATCACCTTGAACAGGTAAAACTTTAACTCCAAAACTTTCGATTTCCTTTTTTGTGTTTTCAAGCTCTTCGTTTTGTGTTCTGTAATTTAGAGCTATGTCATACCCTTCCTTTGCTAGGCAAAGCGCAATTTGTTTTCCGATTCCTCTAGTTGCGCCTGTAATTAAAGCTACATTTCCCATATCTTTTCTCCTTTACAATATATTTATAGCTTGATTAAAGCTTTCTAAACTATTTATACTAATTATTTTCAAGTCTTTTCCAAGACCTCTATTTATTGATGTTACAAAGCCTGACAAGGTTTTTCCTGGTCCTATTTCTACGAAAGTGTCGACTCCGCTATCTATCATATATTTTATGGAATCAGACATCCTAGTAGGACTCATTACATGTTTTGATAAAATTTCTCTTATGTCGTCAGAATCGCTATATGGCTTTCCATCCAAGTTTTTTATTACTGGTATTTTTGGCAAGTTCAAATCTTTCTCATTTAAAAACTCTTTCAATGATTTTGAAGCTTCTACTAATTTTTCAGTATGGAATGGCCCGCTAGTTTTTAATTGAACAATTTTTCTAGCACCATTTTCCTTTCCTATACTAATCAATTTTTCTATACTCTCTTTATCTCCTGAAACTACAACTTGCCCAGGAGAATTATAGTTTACAGGCTTTAAAAATCCATCTATTTTTTTACATAAGCTTTCAACTTGTTCGTCAGAAAGCCCAAGAACTGCGGCCATTGCCCAATCTCCTTCAGGACACAAATCTTCCATAAGCTCTCCTCTTTTTTGAACGATTTTCACTCCGTCCTCAAAAGAAATTGCTCCGCTATAAATCAAGCTAGAATATTCTCCCAAGCTTAATCCGCAAGACATTTGAGCTTTTATATTTTTTTCTTCTAACAATTTTAATATTGACAAGCTCATAGTAAGAATAGAAATTTGAGTATATTTAGTTTTGTTCAAAATCTCTTCTGGGCCTTCAAAAGATATTTTAGCAACATCTATCCCAGTTAGATTTTTAACATCGTTATAAACCGTTTTCACGCTCTCAAAATTTTCATACAAATCTTTTCCCATTCCTACTGACTGTGAGCCTTGTCCGGGAAATAAAAATCCTATCATTTATTTACTCCTTTATTTTTAAAATTTCTTTCTCAAAAATATTGCAAAAATCAGAAACGATTTTAAAATTATCGACTTCTATATTAAACTCATTTTTTATAGAAGAGGCAATATTTTCAAGCTCTTTACTAATTTTACTACTATTAGTATTTATTCCAATTCCTATAACTAGATATTTTGTAATATTTTTATAAGTTTTTCCTTGAGTCAAAATTCCGCCCAATTTTTTTCCATTATAATAAATATCGTTTGGAAGCTTTATATCAAGTTTTATATTATAAAGATTTTTAAAAATATCTATAATTATTTTAGCAATTTTAGTTGTAAGCCCGTCTAATTTTTCAGGTTTACAGTTTGTTTCTATATAGAAAGAAAACATTATATTTTGGTCACGCGAGTCCCATTTTCTTCCGTGAGTTCCGGACTCCAGAAGTTTGGACTTTTGCCATAACAAGTTTTCCATTTTCAATTGATTTATTTTCTATATTTCGATAAATTTCAGCTTGCGTAGAATCAATAGTTTCAAAGTATTCAAAGCTTCTTCCTAAAAATTTTGTATTTAGATTTTTAAGTTCCATTTTGATTCTTCTTTCATTATTAATTCTAAATTATTTTGTCTTTTAATTTTATTTGTAGTTGTTTTTATAAGTGGTTCTTCTGATAAAATAATTCCTCTGATTGCCTTATAGTGAGGCAAAGCCTGATTTATCTCTTTTATCTTACCGCTTATCGCTTTAAATATTTCGTCGTCTGTTTTTACTTTATAAGCATTTTCAATTGTTTTTCTATCATAAACGATTTTAGCGCATATCTTTATATCGTCTTTGTCGCTTGACACTTGCTTTCCGAATATAAAGCTTTCATTTACACCTTCGATTCTATTTATAATATTTTCCATTTCTTCAGGAAATATATTTTTTCCATTTTTTAAAACTATTACACTCTTCTTTCTTCCGCAAATGAAGATATAACCTTCGTTATCGATTTTTGCTAGATCTCCAGTATAGAACCAACCATCTTGAGTAAGAGCTTTTCTAGTTTCTTCTCTATTTTCAAAATATTCTAGCATCACGCTTGGGCCTTTTACTAGAAGCTCTCCTATTCCCTCTTTATTTACATCTGCAAGTTTCACCTCGACACTTGGAACAGGAAGTCCTATTGATCCAGTTTTATAATATTTCTTTGAACCAACCGCTACAACAGGTGAAGTTTCAGTTAATCCATAGCCTTGAACAAGATTAATTCCAAATTTTCTATAATCTGCTTCAACTCCTGGATCTAGAGCCGCGGCACCACTTATAAACAATTTAACATTTCCGCCTAGAGCCTCATGAATATCTTTAAATACTTCTTTCTTTTCTTCCATTGAAGCGTTTTTATATTGTTCTTGTAATTTTAATGTTTCTTCTAATTTTCCTTTTTTATCTAATTCTTTATAAATTACTTTACAGATTCTTTCATATATTGCTGGAACAGAGGCCATTATACTTGCGTGATATTCAACTAGATTTTCTTGAATATGTCTCATTCCATCACAAAATACAGTTTTTGCGCCTTTATAAAGGCTAAATAGGAATCCTACTGTACATTCAAATACATGGTGAAGAGGCAAAAATGATAAAAACACATCATTTTCGTTTACATCTAATATTGAAGCGATGTCCATAAGATTTGAGCAAATATTTTTATGTGACAAAGCTACTATCTTTGATTTTGAAGTAGTTCCAGATGTAAATAGCATAATACTCATTTTCTCACTATCAATTTTGCTATCAATAAATCTTCTATCACCTTTTTTGATTAATTCTTTTCCGACTTCAATTAATTCGCTTTCTGAATAAATTCCGTCTTTATGTATAGTAGAATCCATTGAAATAAGATGTTTAAGCTTTCCAACACCTTGCTTTTTGATAGTTTCAAGCGTTTCTTGATATTTCTTCGTATAGAAAATTGCCTCAACTCCTGAACGAGCAATTAAATTTTTTAGCTCATTTTCAGGAAGTGATTTATCAAGTGGAACTACAATTCCAGTTCCGCAAACAATTGATAAATAAGCTATTTCCCATTCATATCTATTTTCACCGATTACGGCAATTCTTTTATCTTTTAATCCAATATTTATAAGAGAAGTTCCAAGGCTATCTATCATTTCTCTTACTTCTTTATGTGAAAAATATTTATATTTATTAGGTTCGATTTTAATTTGATACGCTGTTTTATTTCCAAACTTTTCTCCAGATTTTTTAAGCATATCTTTTAAATCTGTTATTTTTGTATATTCGTATAATCTCTCTCCCATTTTTTCTCCTCGTATGTAATAATTAAAATATATTGTACTATTACTTTATATCACAAAATCAAAAAAAAATCACTATACTGACCCACCAGTCTAGTGATTTTTTTAATATTTATATACTTAATATCAATTTAATTTAAGACAAAGTCGCTTTTATCATATGTTACATAACATCCGCCAGAAATAAAATCATTTATTATTTTTTCATTATCAGTTCCAGTCAAGGAATATTTTTCTAATGAATTATCTGTTAAATTTAATGTTTTTAAAACTAGTTTTCCGGTCTTGACCTTTGAAATTTAATAATGGTTTTAAAGCACTCAAATCTTCAATTTGATTATTATTTAATTCTAATACTTTCAAATGTGACATATTTTCAAAAATGCTTCTACTTTCTCCATCTTCATTGTAATAAAGGTCAGAAATCTTATTATCGCCAAGATATAATTCTTCCATAAGATTCAAACTGTGTAAATTTGATATATTAGTTATTTCATTTACTCTTAAATTTAAAATTTTTAGATTGGTTATATTTTCTATACCAGTTATGATGTCAGGGTTATGAACATTAGCAAAATAAATCGTCTCTAAAGCCGTAAAACCAACAAAATTACTGAAATTTCCCTCATTATACCAGTTCGATGGATCTCCGTAATAATTATCTTTCTGATGTTGTCCTTGAAGTCTCTTCAAAGTAGTCCTAGAACCAGTTAATTTAGCGTATCCATCTAAAACACCATCAGAACGTACGACTCTATTAGTTATAGCGGTCACTCTGCAATCCGTCATTGTTTCAAGCGATTTGTTTAAATTCACCTCAGACGCATCAAGATAACTCACAGATATCGTTTTACTAAAATCTAAGCAGTCATTTCCATAATAAAAAATCTTTTCAAAATTCACAGAAGGCAATACCAGTGAACATCTACTGGCATTCATATTTTTTAAATCATTACAGTTACTCAAATCGAAATTTTGAGCTCCTTCGAGAGATCCACTTATTGCGAGACTATCAAGGCTAGTACAATTCGCGAAGGCATCATTACTACCATTATAATTTTCTATATGAAGCATCCCATTAAATGTGTTGTTGTAACCCTCATCTCTCCATGCACAATTCAGATTTTCATCCAAACCCCTATTGTTTATCATTCTGTTTAAAGTCTCTTGAATAGTAGATAAATCTGTTTTTGCTCCATTCGTAAAAAGAGTTCCGATTCTTAAACCATTTGTGTTTAAAATAGTTACGTCTTCCACACCTGTTCCCCTGTAATCTAGTTCCGACAAGTTTTGTACAGTGTTTAAAAAGTCTATCTTAGTTAAATTAGAAATTTTTCCAACTGACAATTTTTTTAAACCCGTCAAAGTCGATAATACATATCTAAAATAAATATCGCTATCTTCCTCCATCTCCTCAATTTCAGAATCGTCTAAAGCTTTGATAGTGTTTTCCCCTTTAGATTTTAAGTTATTTATATATGATTTTTCTTGTTCTGTAAGACCGAGATAAATTTTTTAAAATTATATCTAATTCTGTAAAGCCTAAATTTCCGTTTTTTATTAATTTTGCAAGTTTTGATGATGCTAAACCGTGGATTATCATATAGTCTTAAATATTCTAAGCTCGTCCTACCCTTTATACTTGAAATTTCCATTGAATAATCTGTTAAATTTTTTGAAGCAAATTTTAAAATATTTCCATTATCAAATAAAAGTAAGTATTCCTCTGGCAGTCTATAGTTTGAGCCACAAAGTTTTATAATATTTGCTAAAGATTTTACATCATCTCTAATCATATTTGTATTTCCATCTAAATATAATTCACGAATAGTAGAACAATTAGAAATTAATCCTACATTTTGCAAATTTGAATTTCTTTCTAAGTCTAAATAATACAGATTTCCTATATATTTTTTGTCTTTATCTATTTGCTCAAGAGCATCAATATCAGTTAAATTACATTCATATGCTGTTAAATGATATAAATTTGTTAAAGATTCTAGACCTGTTAAATTTCCTAAACTTGAGCATCCTTGAAGTCTTACATAATATAAATTTGTACATCCCGATAATCCTGAAATATCAGTCAAAGATGTATCCCATTGACTTATCAAATATTTTAATTCAGAATGATTTTTTAGACCATCTAAATTTTGAAGAGAACTATTATTAAAAAGCCAAACTTCATATAATTTTTTATATCCTGAAAAAAAATCTACATTAGAAATTTTGTTATTGTTAAAATATACATAAGTCAATGAATTTTTTATGGACTGGTTCCAAGTATTTAAACTTGACAAATCAGTCAAATTATTTGCAGATCCACTTACTACATTCTCAACACTACCAGCGACATAGCCTACTCTATAGCCTCTCATAATTATATCGTCTCCAAAAATTCCTAAATAATTTAGGCCAGTTATTTTCTCTGCCTTACTCATTGCATTACTTAATCTTTTTATTTCATTATTTGAATTTTCTTCACTTTTTGTTTCTGGAAAATACAAATACAAATATTTTAAACTATAAACATCACATATAGTCGAATAATCTTGAATAGTCGTATTATTTAGATAAATATATTCTAACTTTGTTAATGTAATTATTTCATCTAAATTATTTAAATTGCAATCTACTAATACTAATTTCTTTAATCCTCTTAACTCTTCTATTCCTCCTATATCAGTCATTCCTGTTAATGTTAGTTCTTTTATACTTTGTCCATCTTTTAATGTTAAATCTTTATTTTCACTATTTCCAAGTTCTGAATTTACAGCTGACTTTAAACCAGTATTTTGGTTTGCTTTTCCTAATTTTGCAGATGGATCTATCTCTTTATCATCAAACGCTCCATAGCTTACACTTCCATTTCCATCGCAATAATACAATTTCAAATCTTCTGTTACTCCATAGACATCAATTAATCTTGCGTAATCTGCGTAAGCTTTTGAATCTCCTCCTTTTAGTCCTTTTCTTATATCTTCTGGAACCACTTCCTTATTTAATAAATAATAGATTTTTCCTTCATTTATAATATAATTCTTGCTACCTTCTTTAAAGAACAAGTCTTTAATTTTTATAGCAAGAAGTTCCTGTTTATTTACATAGTTTTCTGAATCTTCATAATACTCAACATATTTTTCTTGAAGCCATTCTTCTACCGCCGCAACCCCACTTTTAAAATCTGCGTCCATCGCGTTAGAAATGATTCCGATTATCTCCTATAATTGCGTTTAGAGATACTCCAGCTAAAATAAGCAGTACAATAATTGTCGTTTTGTTATTTTATGATTAAAAATTAAATGTAAAAAAAGAGATGACAAGTCGTCACCTCAATTTCCATACAAATCCGGAAACTTTTTCATTTTTGAAAAATAATTACTTTTACTATAATAAAGATTAACTATATAAACCGTTTTTATTGATTCATTTATTGTATAAATTATAACATAATTCTTAATAACTATTTTCCTATATTCATTTTTTAAAAAATTGTTTTTCTTAATTACATTATATATTTTCGGCATATATTTTAAATTTTCAATTTTATCATTAATTTCTCTCATTAACTTTCTAGCTGAATTGGGTAAATATAATTTTTCTGATATGTATTCAAAAATACTATTCATGTCTGATATAGCATTGTCTGTAAAAAATATTTTGTAACTTTCGTTACTAATATCCATATTTTTTTCTCATTTCTGCAAGAACAACATCTCCATCTTTTACATCTCCATTTTCTATTTGTTCTTCACTTTTTTTTAATTTCTTTATTAGAATTTTTTCATTATCTATTAATACATCATTTCTATTTTTTATAACACTTATTTCTTTTTGCATAAAATATCCCTCCCATCATTCATTAATATTATACCCAATATCTTGATAAAAGTCTATATTATATAAAAGATTTTTAAATTATTTTTGGAGTTTTTGATTGAATTAAGTCAACTAGATAAAAATTTATTTAGATATAATGTGAAAATAATATACCATATTTGAACGCAAATTGCAACACTTTTTTAATAAAAATATTGCCTTTTCTCTATTTTCTTTAATTATTTCTTTTTTACCTTTACCTGATATTATTGGCTTACCGACGTCAGTAAAACAATCAAATATTGATATATTGCTATTTTCACAAGATATCTTTGCTTTGTCAATTATTTTTTTAAATTTAGTATCTGTTCTAATCAGTATATAGTATAAAAAAATAAAAATCAAGCGAACATTTAAAATTCACTTGATTTTTTAATTATGTGTTTAAGTTATGGGTTTAAAACTTCCATTTGAAGCTTCTAAATAACCTGCTCCAGATCCTATTCCTTGATTTGGAAGCTCTGGAGTTAAAAGATTTGTATAATTAATTACATCTGTTTCTGTTTCATTTGTAGCTATTACAACTCTTACGTCATCATAATTTTTGGCTATTTCTGGTAATAAATCACCAGTTTTTACTTTAGACAATGTAAATTCTCCTTGATTAGTTGTATATGTTTCTCTTATAATTCCACTTTGAGCAAAAATTTTGATTGGTATAAATTTTATCATATTTCCATCTAAATTTTTTCTTTCATAAACATGCAAAATATTTTCTGTTCGAGCCCCATCTTTGTTATACTCATAATACGTTGAATTATAATCTTCATTAGTTATCATATTTCCATTATATGCAAATATATTTTCCTTTTTTGAAAATAGTACTACTCCACCACATCCAGACTTTCCACCATTACCAACTAAATCCTTATAATAGGCTGTCTCCCATGAAGGTCCACATATTCCACCACCGAGCTCCACCTATATTAAGCATTTCTTTCTCAGTTATTGACATTCCATTTCCATTAGAAAAATAACTTCCACCAAAACCAGCTCTCCCTTCCGCAATCTCATCACAGATCCCATTTTGATTACGAATTATAGATCCCTCTGGAGCTCCACCTGAAAATCCTCCAGCACCATCAAAGTGATATCCTCCGACCACCGGCCGGCACCTCCACCGGCCTATTCCAGCCGCTGGATATCCACCACCGACCGCCACCAGAAGAACCGGCACCATTTCCACCAGAGCCTCCTCCACCACCATAAGCATATATTTTTACATCATCATGAAATTTTGCAATTCCACAATTTTCTCCGTTTTCTCCATCAAATCCGCTATTTGTATTATTATTTGGATTACTACCATCTTTAGACGGTTCGTTTACATATTCCATATTATAACCTAAATTTGCAATTTCTGTACTATTTGCATTTCCACCTTTGCCTCCGGTTTCCGCCGATTCCTGCTCCGGCTCCTCCGTCCGCCTCCGGCCTCCAAAATTAGTTGAACCATTTACACCATTTCCAGCATCTCCTCCTATTGCTATTACTGTTCCTTCTCCATATAAATTTAATTCCGCTTGTTCTCCCTCATCTCTTATTTCATTTTCATTTTCATCTATCCATGGAACTCTTATTCCAGCGTAGCCTCCAGGTCCTCCTTTTGCTCCTTTATTACTTCCTATTTCTCCATCTTCGCCAAATCCACTATTTACTGTTAAAGTTACATCTTTTGATATATATAAATTTAATTTGGCGTTTGGCTCTATATTTATAGCTGACCTACTTAAGCCTTCATTTGTTAATGTCATATCATTATCTATATAAATTGTTACTTCTCCTGACCTTATGTCAAAATTATATTCTGCGTTTATTTCATCACTAAATACTAATGTTGATTTATTTCCTTCTCCGTGGATCAAATGTCATTGTTCCTCCAGTAAAACTATCTGGTGTAGCAAGCGTGATTCCTCCTCCAATATCTCCACTTAAGTCTGTATTCATCTCTTCTACTATATAATCTCCGTTTTCATTTTCTAATATCATATAGTAATGTCCGTCTTTTGTGACAGCAGTTACTCTTTCTCCAATATGTCCTTCTCTTGGGTCAAAGAGTTGCATTGTACTATCTATTTCTTTTCCAACTCTCGTTGTTAAATATGTTGGCAATGATTCTTTAGAATTTTCTACTTTTGAAACATAACCCATTACCATTAATTCTATTTTTTCTCTTCTATCAGTTTCTTCTGCAAGTTCTTTTGCTCTAGTCGCCTGAGTCAAAATCCCATTATCCCCGAATTATTGCGTTTAGAGATACTCCAGCTAAAATAAGCAGTACAATGATAGTCATTTCGTTTCCTTATGACGAAACTCAAAATATAAAAAAAAGAGCGACATTTAAAATCACTCTTTAGCTATGTATTTATTACTATTTTGTACACAATTTGTAATTATTTTAATTCTTCTACTTCTTCTTTTGAAAGTCCTGTAGAATCAATAATTATTTTCATGTCAACATTATTTTTTAATAAATTTTTCGCTATCTCTATTTTTGAATTATGTTCGCCTAATTTTTTACCTAATTTTTCCCCTTTTTCAAGTCCAGCTTTTTCTCCATCTTCATATGCGTGTCTTTTCATTGAAGCTTGGTCATGTAAAAACATCTCTCTTCTTAAAG
>CANPWV010000039.1 GCA_947585105.1 uncultured Clostridia bacterium | reverse complement strand
ATTGAATTTGAAAAACCAAATATTGTATGTAGTGAGACAGACGATAAGAGGAATTATGCAAAATTCATATGTGAACCGTTAGAACGTGGCTATGGTATGACAATAGGAAATTCATTAAGAAGAATTTTATTATCATCATTACCAGGCGCTGCTATAACAAGTATTAAAATAGATGGCGTATTACATGAGTTTTCTACAATTAAAGGAATTGTAGAGGATGTTCCTGAACTAATTGTTAATTTAAAAAATGTAAGATTAAAAGTTACAGATAATGAAGAGAAAATAATTAGAATCGTTCATAAAGGCGCAGGTGAAATTACAGCAGCTGATATTGAAACAGATGGAACTGTTGAAGTATTAAATAAAGAGTTACATATTGCAACAGCATCTGAGGAAGCTAATCTAAACTTAGAAATGACTGTAAACCGTGGTAGAGGTTATAATGTAGCTGAAAAAAATAAAAAAGAAAATAGTCCAATTGACGTATTACCAATAGATTCAATATTTACTCCTGTAAAGAAAGTAAATTATTCAGTAGAAAATACTAGAGTTGGTCAAATGGTTGATTATGATAAACTTACAATCGAAGTTTGGACAGATGGAAGTTTAAAACCATTTGAAGCTTTAAGTTTGGCTGCAAAAGTTATGGTAGGTCACTTAGAATTATTTATTGATTTATCAGAAACTGCTAAAAATACTCAAGTTATGGTTGAAAAAGAAGAATCTAAGAAAGAAAAAGTATTAGAGATGCCAATTGAAGAACTTGAACTTTCAGTAAGATCATATAACTGCTTAAAGAGAGCTGGAATTGCTACAGTTGAGGACTTAGCAAACAAATCTCAAGAAGATATGATGAAAGTTAGAAACTTAGGAAAGAAATCTTTAGATGAAGTTACTAACAAATTACTTGCATTAGGTTTAAGTTTTACAACTGACGAAGATTAAATAAATAGAAATTAGAATAAAGAGGTGAATAAAGTGGCTATTAATAGAAAACTAGGAAAAACAACTGATCAAAGATTAGCAATGTTAAAAAGTTTAACTACTGATTTAATATTAAATGAAAAAATAGTTACTACTGAAGCTAGAGCTAAAGAAGTAAAAGCTATTGCTGATTCAATTATTAGTTTAGCAGTTAAAGAAAGAAATAACTTTGAAGAAGTTGAAGTTAAAGTTGTTAAAGCTAAACTTGACAGTAAAGGAAAGAAAGTTACAGAAAAAGTAACAAGCAAAAATGGTAAAGATTATTTAAGAGTTGTTAAAGAAGAAACAACTGAAAAAAGACAAAAAGATAAACCTTCAAGATTAAACGCTAGAAGAAAAATTATGACAATGGTTAACAAAGTTGAAGGTGTTGACTTAATGAATAAGTTATTTAATGAAATAGCTCCAAAATATGAAGGAAGAGTAGGTGGATATACTCGTATTCTAAAAATGGAAGCTAGACGTGGAGACAACGCTGATATTGCTGTATTAACACTAATTTAGTTTTGTGAATTAAAATATAAAAAGATAACGCCGAGAGGTGTTATTTTTTTTAAATAAAGTAACATAAACAGTAAATTTTACATAATATAAAACAAAGGAGATGTTTTATATGTTTGTGTTACAAGTTATTATATGTGTGATATTTGTTTATGGAATTTTAAGCTTGATTCAAGATATAATTAATGAAATTACATATAAAAAGGTTTTTCATAAAATGAAGCTAGTTGTTTTTGCTAAAGAGTTAGAAGAAAAAATTGATGAATTTGTTATTGAATTTTATAATTTGAAAAAAATTAATTCTTATAAACAAATTATTGTTATTGATTTAAATAAAAATGATGATATTGAAAAAATTAAAACAAGACTGTCAAATAGTGAAATAAGTGTTGACGTTTTGAACTATGAAGAGGGAAAAGAATATACTTTAAATCTTCTCCAAAATGAAAATATAAGCTTTTTTTAATTATTGACAATAATTGATATCTATGCTATTATTAAAAAAGTTTTTATTAAAGGAAAATTATTATGAGAAATTTATTTGGATTAATCGTATCATTTGTATTTATAGTAATTGTAATTGCTTCTTCAAAGCTTTTTGAGAAGGCTGGAAAAGAAGCTAGTAGAAAATATATACATATAGTATTATCAAATTGGTGGATAATAGCGATGGTATTTTTTGATAAATATTATTGGGCAATGATTTTGCCAATAATGTTTGTTTTTATAAATTTTCTATCATATAAGTTTAATATTATAAAATCAATGGAAAGAGATGAAACTGAAAAAGATGGGCTTGGAACAGTTTATTACGCGATAACTTTGCTTGTCTTGTCTATATTATTATTTGGCCCATTTAAAAATTATAAAAATGTGTGGGGGCCAACAATAGGATTAGCTAGTGTTGCTGTTATGGGGTATTCTGATGCGTTAGCTGCGATAGTTGGAAAAAGTGTAAAAAGCCCATCATATACAATATCTACAACTACAAAAACATTAGCTGGTTCAGTTACTATGTGTATTATAACATTTATAATCATATCAGGGTTTTTATCATATATGTCAATTGCAAATTGGTTTTTCAAAGCAATATTAGTAGCTGTTGTTGATACTATCTTAGAAGCAATCTCAATTAAAGGAACTGATAATTTAACTGTTCCACTAGCAACTTGTGGAATGTTATTGCTTATAATCTAAAAAACACCGGACTGTTTTCAGTCCGATGTTTTTTTCGCGCAATCAGCAAAGAGCTTTCTTTTGGTCAATATTGATTTTGATAAGACGAGCGATAGATCTCACAAGATGGAGAAGGCACTCGCCAAACATAACAATAAGACCTAAAACAGCCATAAGCCATGCACATACGATAAATGCTTGAACATAATAGTTCAAACCGCTTACGATTCCAGGGATGAAATCCGAGGAAATGAGGTTTGCCCTCAAAGCGTCATACTTAAAGTACAACTGAACATTATCGCTTTCAGCCCACCAGCCGACGTCGTAAGATAAGAGGGCGAACCAAATTCGAATAACAGTATATATACTGTATTTCGTCAAAGAGTTCATTATAACCATTATCAAAGAAACGACTGCCACTGTGAATGAGCTGCAGAAAGCCTGGATTTTCAAAGAATCTTTTTTGGAGAATCTCTTAAGGCTCTCATCTTTGGAGAACGCTACGTTGAAAATCCGATGGAATGCTGAGACGACTTTGTAGCCAAAGCCTTTGCGTGTTTTGTTGTTTTTCATATTAGCAACCTCTTTCAATTTTATTTTTATCCTAGCGTCAGCCAAGATTACAATTTAATTATAATATATAATAAATGAAAAGTCAAAATTTAAAACTTGAAAAAATACTTGAAAATTGGAGATAATATATATGTAACAAAAAAGAAATATATTTTTTGAAAAATTGCGTTGAATAACAAGCTTTAAAATGATATAATCATACATATCATTGATGTGGTGGAGAGATTAATGGAAGAACTAAAGAAATTGAAATTGAATAATAGATCTTTAGAAGAATTTGATAAATTAATGAATTATCATCTAGACAAGATTGAAGAACTTGAAATAGAAGAGATTAATATAAATCCAAAGCTTTATAATCTTGTTAGTTTGTGTACAAATTTGAAGCAATTAGTAATAAAAGGTGATTCAAGATCAGATGTAAATAAAATAGTTTTTAATATTTGCAAACCAGAAAAAGTTGAAACTCTAATTTTAGAAGGAGTTAAATTGCCAACAAATAAAGTAATTTCTAGATTTACAAACTTGTCTACAATTTCATTAAATAATGTTAATTTTAGTAATTTAGGACTATTTTTTGAGAGTTTACCAAATCCAGAAAAAGTTATAGCTTTAAATTTGACAAATGTAGACTTTGCCAAAAAGCCAATTTCAATATGCCAAAGATTTGAAAAATTAAAATACTTAAATCTAGATAATTTGAAAAATTGTTTATTTGATAGTTTTGAATTTTTGTATCAAGATAAAAATATGACTAGATTTGAGTTTTATAATAATGAGATAAATTTTGAAAATGTTGGAAGTCTAATAAAAGGAAGATATACTAAAAAAATCGAAGCAAGAATAAAAACACAAGAAAATTGCGACATTTTGAATAGTTTAGAAATAAATGATAAAGAGATTTCTTTGACTGTAAATGACTGTGATTTAGAAAACACTATAGATAATATCAGTTTATATAAATTAGATAATTTATTTATTGTTTTAGAAAATGAAACAGATCTTAGCAAATATATTAAAAAGTTTAAAAAGATAAAAGGAAAAGTAACTATTGCGATAAAAGATATTGCTTATTTTAGTAGTGAAGATGCCTTGAAATTTCAAGATAGACTAAATGTTGAATTTATAAATGTTTTACAAAGTCCTGAGCCTCTTAAAATCACTGATACAGTAAGTTGCTATACAGTAGACGAGTATATTACATTAAGAGAAGAATTTGATAAGATAAAAAATATAGTTTCAATTCAGTCTAATGAGCTTGGAAAATTCAATGAATTATATAATTATTTCAAAGATAATATAAAATATGTAAATGAAGAAGTAAATATTAGAGATGTATTTATAAACGAAAAATCATCATATAATTATTATTCTTTAGCAATTAATAGTTGCTTGGAAACTCTAGGATTTGAATCAAAAATTATAAAAGGAAATGTTGGAGAAGAGGGAAATCTTCTTTGGAATCAAGTAAAAATTGATGGTAATTGGTATAATTTTGATATTGCTTATGAATTAAGAGCTAAGAATAATAAGAAATTTTTGCAATATATGTTTAAAAGCAATTTATTAAATGATGAGCAATTTTATAAGACACATACTCCTTCTCCTGAATGTAAGCCAGAAACATGCGTAGCTGTTCTACAAGAGGTTAAGAAGGAAATTAAAAAAGAAGAGAAAGAAAAGAAAATAAGTGGATTTAAAAAGCTTTGTCAAAAAATATTAAGAATTTTTAAATTCAATAAAAATAAAGCTCTTCCAGAGCCAGACGAGAATAAGAAATAGGAGGATGTAAAAATGATACCAGAAAAATTAAAGCCAGGTGATGAAGTAAGAATTATTGCTCCATCTAGAAGTATGGCAATTTTAAAAGACGACTGTATAAATCTAGCTGTAGAAAGATTAGAAAGTTTAGGACTTAAAGTTACTTTCGGAGCTCATGTTAAAGATTTTGACCCAGATTATATGTCTACTAATTATAAAGATAGAGCTGACGATTTAAATGATGCTTTTAGAGATCCTAATGTTAAAGCAATTTTAACTGTTATCGGTGGTTTTAATTCAAATCAAATTATAAAATATTTAGATTATGAGATGATTAAGAAAAATCCAAAGATTTTATGTGGATATTCAGATATAACAATTTTGCTTGATACAATTTACGCTAAAACTGGATTAGTTACTTATTATGGACCACACTTTTCAAGTTTTGGAATGAAAAAAGGATTTGAATATACATTTGATTATTTCAAAGAAATGTTATTAGAAAATGGTGGAGTTTCAAATGTTAAAGCATCTGAAAAATGGAGTGATGACCCATGGTTTTCAGATCAAGAAAATCGTGAATTTATTGATAATGAAGGAATGATTGTTATTAATGAAGGTGAAGCTAAAGGCAAAATAGTTGGAGGAAATTTATGTACATTAAATTTGCTTCAAGGAACAGAGTATATGCCAGATATTGAAAATTCAATATTATTTTTAGAAGATGATGATATGGCTGGAAAGCTTTTCCTAGTTGAGTTTGACAGAAATTTAGTTTCACTAATTCAGCAACCAAAATTTGAAACTGTTAGAGGAATCGTTATTGGAAGATGTCAAAAAGGTTCTCAAATGACAGAAGAAAAATGGAGAAAATTAATAAAATCAAAACCAGAACTTGAAAACATTCCAGTAGTAATTGGTTCAGATTTTGGACACACAACTCCAATAATTACTTTCCCAATAGGTGGAGAAGCAAAATTAGTTGCTAAAAATGGAAAAGTAGATTTAGAAATTAGAGGTTAAAAAATCGTTAAAGAAAAAACTCGTTTGAAAAAATCAAACGAGTTTTTTTATGGAGTATATAATAAAGTAATTCTTTTTCCATCAATTTTTATAAAGTTTTCTTCTTTTAAAGACTTTAATTCTCTAAACATAGCGGAACGATTTGTTGCTAGAAAATCGGCTAATTGTTTAAAATTATTTGGAAGATAGATAAATCTAGATCTTGTTTTTTTGTATTCGTATTCAAAATAAGCAAGAAGTTTATCTCTTATTGTTTTTTTTGTTACGATATGAATTCTATCGTTTCTTTCTCTTAATTTTGAATAAATTATACCAAATAAATTATTGAAAAAAATATTAAAATAATTATGATTTGTATTTTCAAAATTAATGACTGTATCATAGTCTAAAACAACAATTTTTGTATTTTCAGAAGTTGCTTTAATTTGGCAGTCCTCATCATTCATATTAGAAATCGCCGTTCCAAAGACACTTTCAGCCTCTAACTCTTCAATTATATTTTCGTCACCATCATAATTTATTTCTATCATTTCGGCTGAACCTTCCAAAACAATACAAATAATATTCTTTCCTCTTATAGTCTGTAAAATCTCTTGGTTTTCCTTAAAATCATAAATATGAGCTTCTAATAATTTAAATAATTTATTTTTCTGAAACTCAGAAATATCAGTAAATACAGAGTTCATAAAATCACCTCAAAAATATTTTAACATATTTTTAAAAAAGTTGCAATTGCAACTTCATTTTTTTATAAATTAGTTTTTATAATCATACTAGCAAAGGAAATTAAAAATAAAAAACTTTAGCAAAAAAATACGAAAAGAAGGGGAACAAAAGTCATGAAAATTGTAAAAAGAGACGGTCATATAGTTGATTATGATCCAAGCAAAATCAAAATTGCTATAGGCAAAGCTAACGCAGAAGTTAGACCAAAAGAAAGAGCTACTGATGAAGAAATTGAAGAAATAATTAAATATATTGAAGAATTAAATAAAAAAAGAATTTTAGTAGAAGATATTCAAGACATTATCGAAGAAAAATTAATGGAATTTGATAAATATCTTTTAGCTAAAAAATACATAACTTATCGTTATACTAGAGAATTAGTTAGAAAAGCTAACACAACAGATCAATCAATTAAAGAATTAATTGAAGGTGAAAACGAATATTGGAATAATGAAAATTCTAATAAAAACGCTACAGTTGTTACAACACAAAGAGATTATTTAGCTGGTATTACAAGTACAGATATAACTAGAAGATTTTTATTACCAGATGATGTCGTAAAAGCTCACGATGAAGGAATTATACATTTTCATGACGCAGATTACTTTGCTCAAAACGCTCTTCATAACTGTGAATTAATAAACTTAGAAGATATGCTTCAAAATGGAACAGTTATAAATGGAGTTATGATAGAGAAACCACATAGATTTATAACAGCTGCTACTATTGCTACTCAAATTATTTTAGCTGTTACATCATCAAGCTATGGTGGCGCTACAGTAACATTAACACATCTTGCTCCATTTGTTAGAAGTAGTTATGAGAAATATTACAAAAAATATAAAGATAGAGGCTTAAAAGACGAAGATTGCAAAAAATTCGCTGATCAAGACACTAGAAAAGAAATTGAAGATGGTGTTCAAACATTCAATTATCAAGTAAATTCTATGACAAATACAAATGGTCAAGCTCCATTTTTAAGTGTTTGTATGTATTTGAACGAAACAGACGAATACAAAGATGAACTTGCTATGATTATAGAAGAATTTTTGAGACAAAGAATTTTAGGTTTCAAAAATGAAAAAGGTGTTTATATTACACCAGCTTTCCCTAAATTATTATATATACTTGAAGAAGACAATATTAAAGAGGGTTCTAGATATTGGTATTTGACAAAACTTGCTGCAGAGTGTACATCAAAGAGATTAGTTCCTGATTACATTTCTGAAAAAATGATGAAACAATATAAAATTGATAAAAATGGAAATGGCCAATGCTACCCATGTATGGGATGTAGAAGCTTCTTAACTCCTTATGTTGATCCTGAAACAAATAAACCAAAATATTATGGAAGATTTAATCAAGGTGTTGTTACTATCAATTTGCCTGATGTTGCGCTATCTTCTAAAGGTGATATGGACAAATTCTGGAAAATTATGGAAGAGAGAATTGAACTTTGCCATAAAGCCCTTCAAATAAGACATAAGAGATTAAGCAACGCTACTTCAGATGTTGCCCCAATTTTATGGCAATATGGGGCTTTAGCTAGACTTCCAAAAGGTGCATCAATTCATGAATTATTACATCACGGCTATTCTACTATATCACTTGGCTATGCTGGTCTTTATGAGTGTGTTAAATATATGACTGGAAAATCTCATACAGATGGCGCTGAAGGTGAAGAATTTGCTATGAAAGTTATGCAATATCTAAATGATATGTGCAAAAAATGGAAAGGCGAAGAAGATATTGACTATTCTGTATATGGAACTCCAATTGAATCAACAACTTACAAATTTGCTAAATGTCTAAAAGAAAGATTTGGAACAGTTGAAGGAATTACAGATAGAAATTATATTACAAATTCATACCATGTTCCTGTATTTGAGGAGATTGACGCTTTCTCTAAATTAAGAATTGAAAGCAAATTCCAAAAATTAAGTCCTGGTGGTGCAATTTCTTATATTGAAACACCAAATTTAAGCAACAACTTAGACGCAATAATTGAAGTTATTCAATTTATCTATGATAATATTATGTATGCTGAATTGAATACAAAATCAGATTATTGCCAAAAATGTGGATATGATGGGGAAATCTTAATTGACGAAAACTTAGAATGGTATTGCCCAAACTGTGGAAATAGAGACCACAATACTTTAAATGTTGCAAGAAGAACATGTGGCTATATTGGAACAAATTTCTGGAACAAAGGAAGAACACAAGAAATAAAAGAGAGAGTTTTACATATTGATAATAAGGTGGCAAAATAACTATGAAATATAATTTAATAAGAAAAATGGACATCGCTGACGGTCCTCGGAATAAGAGTTTCAGTTTTTATGCAAGGTTGTGAATTTCATTGCAAAAATTGTTTTAATCCTGAAACATGGAATTTTGAAGACGGACAAGATTTTGATGAAACAACAATTGAAAATGTTTTAGATTTGTGCAAAGAAGACCATGTTAAAGGTTTGTCAATACTTGGCGGAGAACCAATGCACCCTCGTAACCAAGAAGCTACAACAGCTTTAGCCAAAGCTTTTAAAGCTAAATATCCAGGAAAAAATATTTGGATGTGGTCAGGCTATGAGTTTGACAAAGATTTAAAAGACAAAGAAGCTATGAAATATGTTGATGTTTTAGTTGATGGAAGATATGTTGATGAACTTCATAATCCAAAACTAAAATGGAAAGGCTCTTCAAATCAAAGAGTAATAGATGTTCAAAACAGCTTAAAACAAAACCAAATTGTTTTGTATGATAAATAAAATTATTAAAAAAAGTATGGTAGAAAAAAATGAGGCTGCTGAAAAAGTAGCACAAAAAAATAGCGAATTTGGAAATTTTTTCTAATTCGCTATTTTTTTTTACAATTAGCCAAAAGTACCATCATAATTTCAATTTTTTAGATAAATATATTTATAATTTATGTAAAATATATTTTGCATTTTACTTATAGATATTGACATTTTATTTGAAATAGTGTAAGTTATTTGATAATAAATATGCTTGACAGCGATTTATTGGTTTCAATTAGCAGTAACTTAACTGCTTTTGAAAATGGAGTCGGAGAAATCCTTTATTCAAAAAGTGTGGACTTTTATACTTCTTTTACCTTTTACATTGAAATGGAAAAAGGTAATTATAGTACAGACTTTTTGGTACTAGTAATCGGCAGTCCAGATGCTTTATACCAAATGGTTATGACTACACCAGGTGGTACAGAGTATACTTCCTATATATCGGCTAATTCGGACACGTTTACTAAGATTGCCAATCTTTTCCATGCGCCTAAAGGATTGTATTCATTTGAGATTAAGCTTATAAAAGGGGATGAAACAGTTCGTTCTCATGTATTAGTTGAAATCTGCGATTAAAACTATAAAATAAAATAGTGAGTCCTTACCTTATTTATTGTGAAACTATAAAAATAAAAATAGTTTCACAATATTTTTTAAATGTAAAATATATTTTACATTTTTTCAAAGTTTTTTTGATTGATAATTGCTAAAAAATTTACTATAATTTAATTATAAATTAGTACAAAGGAGGTTTTCATTATGAATACAAATAAATTTGATGGGAATAAATTGTTTGCGATAAGGAAAGAAAAGGGATTATCACAAGAAAAGTTAGCTGAACTTGTGGGTGTAACTAGACAAAGTATATATCTTTGGGAGTCTAATCAGAGTTTGCCTGATATTGAAAAAACAATGAAATTATGTGAAGTATTAGAAATTAATTTAGATGAGTTATCAAATAATTTAAAATATAAATCAAGTTTTAATAATTCGAAAAAAATTAATTTCAAAAAAATAATAAAAATATTGCTAATAATTGTAGCTATAATATGTATCATTTATTTTGGAATATCAACAATAAAGTTTGTAAGATTAAATTCTATTTTAAATAAATGGGAAAAATTAAATAAATTAGATTCATATTATATAAATATAAAAGAATGGTCTATAAACAGTGATAATTCGGTTTCACCTAATATGTTTTATGAGATATTTTATAATAATGACGTTGTAAAGACTGTTTTTAGAGATACTGATACAAACGAAGTTATTTCTGTAATAATAAATGATTACAATAAACAAAAGAAATATATTGTTGATATGGAAGATAAAACATATAGGGAAGATGAATTAAAAAATAGTGATAAATCTCTTGTGAGTAATCTTCCTAGTATTGTAAAGCCTAGTGATAATAATTTTATAAATTATATTTATTGTTTTAATCCTAATTTTACTATTTCTGATAAAGGAGTATATATAGTAAAAATAAATAATTTAGTTAAAGAAAATTTTAACAAAAAGACGGGATTACTAGAGTACGAAGAAAGTATTAATGAGAGTATTAATGAGAGTATTAATGAATATAAAAGATATTATGAAATAGAAACAAATACAAAAAAAGATTTTGATATTTCTTTAGACTCTTATACAAAAATAAATTCAGAAAATTAGGGAGACTATAGAAAAAGTGAGAGTACAGAAAATCTTGTGTAAAAAGTCCTTCCGTGATAAAAAATATTATCATAAGGGAGGACTTTACCCAACTTTTTCTATAGTCGAAGGATTTCCGATTTACACAACTTTTTCTATACTCTCTGTACATCTCTTGGTTCGCTTTTATAGTTTTTCAACTTCTTCTTTTGATAAACCTGTTATTTGTACAATTTGTTCAATTGGTATTTTTAGATTTTTCATTTCTTTAGCTATCTTTTTAGAGTTTTCTTTTTCACCATTTTCCATTCCTTCTTGATAAGCGGCACCTAATTGTATTTTTCTATCAACTTCTTCCATTCTTATATCTTCAATAGTTCTCATA
>CANPWV010000038.1 GCA_947585105.1 uncultured Clostridia bacterium | reverse complement strand
ATCATTGATTCTGAAACACCTGGAATTTTATTAACTAGATTTTCCATTTCTTCAGGGAAAATATTTTTTCCATTTTTCAAAACAATTACACTTTTCTTTCTTCCAGAAATATATATGTAACCATTTTCATCAATTCTACAAAGATCTCCAGTGTGAAGCCAGCCATCAGGCTCAATTGTCTCTTTTGTAGCTTTTTCGTTTCCATAGTATTCTAACATAACGTTTGGACCTCTATATAAAAGCTCTCCTAAACCTTCTTCGTTTGGACTGTCAATTTTAACTTCTCCATTTGGAAGAACTTTTCCAATTGTTCCAAAAATATGATTATCTTCATCTTTTCCTTTAAAATAATTAACACAAACAACAGGACTTGCTTCTGTTAAACCATAGCCTTGAACAAGATTTATACCAAAGTTTCTGTAACCTCTTTCAACATTAACATCTAAAGCTGCAGCACCATTTATGAAAAGTTTTATCTTTCCACCGAAAACCGCGTGAATGTCTTTGAAAATTTGAGCTTTTTGCTCCATTGTATCATTTTTATGTTGCTCTACTAAAGCCATAACAGCTTCTAATTTTCCCATCTTTTCTAAGTTCTTCAAAATTCCCTTATACATAAGTTCATATAAAGCTGGAACACAAACTAGGAAAGTAACTCTGTAATCTCTTAAATCATCCATAATGTGTCTCATTCCTGAACAAAAAGCTGTCTCAGCTCCTAAATACATAGCAAGCATAAATCCTACTGAACATTCAAAAACGTGATGAACTGGAAGAACAGATAAAAATGTATCTGTTTCATTAATGTTCCATAAAACTTCTTTCATAGAAATTAAGTTTTGACAAATATTATAATGACTTAAAGCAACAGCTTTTGAATCAGATGTTGTTCCAGATGTAAATAACATTATTGCCATATTTTTAGAATCAATTTTACTATCTATAAAATCTCTTACTCCGCTTTCAAGTAGTTCTTTACCTTTTTGAATTAACTCTTTAAAAGAATAAACTCCATCTTCATGTTCTTCATTATCAAAACAAATTAAATGTTTTAATTTGCAAGTTCCATCTTTTTGCAATTTTCTTAAAGTAGCTTCATAAGCTTTTGAATAGAAAATTGCTTCCACTTCAGAACGTCTTATTAAGCTCTCTAATTCATTTTCTGGAAGAGCTTTATCAAGTGGAACTACAATTCCAGTTCCTGTAACAACAGACATATAAGCAACTTCCCATTCATATCTATTTTCACCAATTATAGCAATTCTTTTTCCTTTTAAATTCAATAAATTTACTAAAGCTGTTCCTAAATTTTTAACCATATCTCTTACTTCTTTATGAGAAATAGTTTTGAAAACTCCAGGTGTTTCGGTTTTAAATTTATACGCAGGTCTATCTCCATATAATTTTCCAGTTTTTTCCAGCATATCTTTGATATCAGTAATTTCTAATCTTTCAGACATAATTTTTCCTCCTTAAAATTTATTCTTTTATTAAATCAAAATTCAAATAATCTGAACTAACTAATTTAAAATTTATTCCATCTATAATTCCTTCAATTCTATCATTGCAAGATTCTCCATGAAGATGACCATAATAACATTTTTTTATTCCATATTTTTTTAATAACTTGATAAAATCAATTTCTTCTGGAACTTCTTCTTTGTAAAATGGTGGGTAATGCAAAAATGAAATTATTTCTTTATTATCACCAAAATTCTTGATTCCGTCTTTGATTGATAATTCAAGTCTTCCGAACTTCTCTTTTTAATATTTTATAATTTTCTTCAGAATTTGGACTAATCGTTGTCCAACCTCTCGTTCCAACAATAATCTTGTTTTCAACCAAATAGCTATTATTATATAAAAAACAGATATTTTCAAAATTATTTTCTTTTAAAAATTTATTCATATTTGAAACAGTAGTCCACCAATAATCATGATTTCCTTTTAATAATATCTTTTTTCCAGGCAATTCATTTAAAAATTTAAAATCTGATTTTGCTTCTTCTAAATCAATTCCCCATGAGAAATCACCAGGTAAAATTACTGTATCATCATTATTTACTTTATTTAACCAATTTTCTTTAATTTTTTCAGAGTGATTTTCCCAATTATTACCAAATATATTCATTGGCTTATCTACTGAAAAACTTAAGTGAAGATCTCCAATTATATAAATCATTCTTTCCTTTCTATTGCAATTTTAAATTTGGAACACTATTTAAATTTAAATCTGCAAAATTTCCTTTTAAGTATTCATAATAACCAGAACTGGCTATCATCGCAGCATTATCTGTACATAAAATTCCTTCTGGATAATATACTTTTATATTCTTTTCTTTTGACAATTTATCAAATTTATCTCTTATATAAGAATTTCTTGAAACACCACCAGCTAAAACAATTTTCTTTGGAGAAAGCTCATTTATAGCTTTTTTAACATTATTTAATAACATCTCAGTAACAGCCTTTTCAAAACTTCTACATAAATCAGCCTTATTTATATTTGGATCTTTATGATTTAAATTAATTACAGCAGTTTTGATTCCACTAAAACTAAAATCAAAATTATCAAAATGTGTTACAGGTAAATCAATATTTTCTTGTCCTTCTTTTGCAAGATTATCTATTTTTGGTCCTCCTGGATAGCCTAATCCTACTACTCTAGCAACTTTGTCAAAAGCCTCTCCAATTGCATCATCACGAGTTTTTCCTAAAACCTCAGCGTCATTATAATCTTTGACATTAACTAAATATGTATGCCCGCCTGAAATTATCAAACATAAAAATGGTGGTTTTAAATCTTTATGTGTTATATAATTTCCAGCAATATGACCATTTATATGATTTACAGCAATTAGTGGTTTATTTAAAGCAAAGCTTAACGCCTTTGCATAAGAAACACCAACAAGTAAAGCCCCAACTAAACCAGGTCCTTCTGTTACAGCTATTCCATCAATATCGTCTAAAGTAATATTTGCCTCTTTTAAAGCCATTTTCATTACTCCATTTATAACTTCTGTATGACATCTTGACGCAATTTCAGGAACAACACCACCAAATTCTGTATGTATATCAATTTGAGAATTTATAATATTTGATAAAACTTCTCGTCCGTTTTTGACAATAGAAATAGAAGTCTCATCACAACTTGATTCAATTCCCATTATAAGTATATCTTTCATTTTCCACATCTTTCTTCTTAAATAAATAACATAAAAATTTTAGCAGCAAGCGTATACAAACCTTCCATAACCACATTAATAACAGGTGAAACGATTATAGAAAGAACATTTGTAATCCAAAGAATCATAAATATAATATAAATAATTTGTATATTTCTATCAAGCCACTCATTAGCTTTATATGGTAAAAATCTTCTAAAAATTTTTGAACCGTCAAGTGGTGGAATCGGAATTAAATTAAATACTCCAAGTCCAATATTAACAGCAACCGCATATTCTATAATTGTTGCAATTATGGCATACCACTTTATAGTCATTCTAGCATAAGTCAAAAACGCATAATAAACCAAAATCAAAATAAACGCTAAAATAAAATTCATAACAGGACCTGCAAGCGCAACAAGAGCTTCACAAGTACCTCTTGATTTATTTGATGTAAAATTATTCGGGTTAATTTCCACAGGTCTACCCCAACCAATATGAACAAATAAAAGCATAATGATTCCAACAGGATCAATATGTTTTATTGGATTTAAAGTAAGTCGTCCTTGCGCTCTTGGAGTAGTATCTCCGAGTTTTGTAGCCATCCACGCGTGAGCAAATTCATGAAAAGTCATAGCAAGAATAACTCCTGGTATTGTAAGAAGAAGAATTCCAAATTCTCCGAGAAGCTAAAAGTGAAAAAATCACACAAGCTATTAAAATTCCTAAAATAGTTCTTCTATCTATGTTAAACATCAAAAATCTCCTTTATTTTAAGATTTAACCCCCAAACGATTTTCATTAATTCCACATACTAAATAATGTTTTATTCCTTCATTATAATTTGTTTTTCCAAAAGCATTTCTTAAATCTTCATAATTATCTAAATAAAACTTAGGGTCAAAATATTTACTTCCAGCTCTTCCTTCATCAATTCCAAAGCAAATAAAATGATTAAATGAAGCTCTATAATTACCAGAGCCAAAAGCATTTTGTAAATCTTGATATTTATTCAAATAATATTCTGAATCAAAAATATACGAACCACATCTTCCTTCATTTAATCCAAAAATAACAAAGTGTTCCAAAGCTTTAGAATAGTCATTACCAAAAGCGTTTCTTAAATCTTCATAATTATTTAAATAAAATACACTATCAAAAAATGGACTGCCACATCTTCCTTCATTAACTCCAAAAGTTATGAAATGGTTATATAAAGCTTGACTATTATTTCCAAATGCGTTTCTTAGGTCTTCGTATTTTGCTAAATAAAAGGCCGGATCAAAAATACTAGAGCCACTCCTCCCTTCAACAATCCCGAAAAGTGTAATAATGATTCTTTAGAGCCTCCACATTATAACCAAAAGCATTTCTTAAATCTTCATATTTATTATAATAAAATTCGCTATCAAACATATATCCACTAATGTCTATGTTATTTGTTTTACTTAATGAATAAAATTCTACAACAGCATCACAATCAGCTCTAGCCAAAGCTCTTAAATCATCATCAGAATCTAAGAAAGCTCTGTCATGGCTATTGCTTAAATAAGCGTGTTCTATTAAAACTACTGGAACACCAGAACCATCTCCGAAATTTGGACCTAAGCCAAGTTCATGGCCACCTTTCATTGATCTTCTTATAATTCCATAATAATCTCCAGGAGTTCCATCGAAATATTTATATTCATCTTCGTTTTCAGAATTTACAACTTTTTTTGTCTGAACAGTTCCAATTCCACTAATTCCAAGCTTTTGGATATTTCTTAAAATCATATTTCCTAATCTTGTCATATTCTCATTATATTTTGGCAAATCTGTTCTATAAGTAACGTAAGCTTCACAACCTTGTAAACTTGTAACTTGATTACTGTTAATATGTATACTTAGCATCAAATCAGCTTTATTATTTCTAGCAAAATCAGCTCTATCTTCTAGTGACATTGTCTGACCTGTATGAGTTAAAATTATATTTAAGTCAGGATATTCACTTAAATATTCTTTTAAATATGTAGCAATTTTCATAGTTAACTCTGATTCTACAAGTCCACTATTTGAAGCACCATCGTCATTTCCTCCATGACCTGGATCAATTACAATAGTTAAAGCCTTTACATTATGTGAAAAAACTGGAAGAATCATTACACATAACATAAATATAAATAAAAATAATACTTTTTTCAAAACTCTGTTTAATCTCATGTTTTTTACCTCATTTCTTTTATCTTTAAGTATTTTATATTATTAAGACCTTATGTAATTTAAAAAAGTTTCAAAAAATACATATAAAATATATCATATAAAATCTAAAATTTCAATACCAAACATTTCATTTTTAGCAATATAAAAATGGAGACAATTTTTATCTCCATTTTAATCTTTAACTATTTCTGAATCTTCTTCTAAAACTTTATTTATATCAATTCCATATCTTAATTTTAACTCACTATCTGTTGCACACAAAATCGGATTTAATCTTGATTTTTCAACATTTTCACTGCTTTTCTTTTCTAATTTTACATTATAATTAACAACTAAATTTACATTATTTCTTAATAAATATTTAATAAGTTTTTCTTGTTCATCTGGATCTCTTCTTAATGACCTTTTTGTAACATAATCAGATATTCCGTACTTTTCAAACAAATCTAATGTTGAACTAACATTTTTTGAAGAAACACTAAAAATTGATGGTGTAAGTAAATGGCTATATTTAGGCTCTCTTAATCTTTCCATTCCTACAATAGCTTCTATATCCTGTTTATTTCTTTTCCATATATTAGAAGTAAGTAAAGGCTCATAAACTGGTTCATTCCAAGCATCCATATTTAAAATATCTTTAACTTCTTCATAATTACTACTCCAAATATTTGATGTGAGTAATCTTCTAAACTTTTCTTCTTTCCATTCGTCCATATCAAGAATTTTCTTAACATTACTAGCTGTTGTACTCCAGATATTTGCTGTAAGCAATTCGCGATAATCTCCATCTTTCCACTTATCTAATTCAAGAATTTCTCTAATATTTTCTACACTACTACTCCATATTGTCGGCTTTAATAATTTTCTAAATTTAGGATCTTTCCATTTAGTCATATTTAAAATTTCTTCAATATCAGTCTTATTTCTTTGCCAAATATTTGGAGTTAAAAGTTCCTGAAAACTTGGATTATTCCATATTTCCATATCTAAAATTGATTTTATCTCCAAAATACTTCTATTCCATATACTTGTAGTAAGAAGCTCTGAAAACCTTGAATCTTTCCAATATGGAAGCTTTAAAATCTCTAGAGCTTCCCCATAATCTTTTTTAAAAAGACGATTACATATTAAGAATTTTCTATTATCTTTTTCTAATTTTTCCTCAAGTTTTTTTCTTTCTAAATCTGTCATAAAAGCTCCTTATTTTAATAATAAAATTCTTCTAGAAGTTCTAAATCTTCTTTTGCAAGTTTTAAAAATTCGCCATTATATTTTTGATTTAGAATATTATATTTTTCTACAAACTCTTCATATTCAAAGTTAAACAAATCTAAATAATCTGAAATTATATTTTCTATATAATCGCAATTCTCATTTAACAAAAATTTAATTATTTTCATATAATTTTCTTTATTTAAATTTTTAAAAACACTTTTATTAAATTTTTCTCTAATGTTTTTTACATTTAACATCTTTTTCTCCATACTCCCACGAGATTAAATTGGTTTGTCAACACTTCTCTGTCTATTCCAATTTTAACTCGAGTGATTTTTCTTCGAAAAATCCCACGAGATTAAATTGGTTTCTTGATACTTTATTAAATTGGTTTCATTGTTGGGAAGAACAATACATCTCTTATTGAAGCTGAATCTGTAAACAACATAACCATTCTGTCGATACCAATTCCTTCTCCGCCTGTTGGGGGCATTCCGTATTGAAGCGCGTTAATAAAGTCATCATCCATCATTCCGGCTTCGTCATCTCCGTTTGCCTTTGCTTCTACTTCTTTTTTGAATCTCTCATATTGGTCAATTGGGTCGTTAAGCTCTGAAAAAGCGTTTCCATATTCACGACCACCAATGAAAAATTCAAATCTTTGTGTTAATCTTGAATCATATTTACACTTTTTAGCAAGTGGTGAAACTTCGATTGGGTAATCATATATAAAAGTAGGCTGAATTAGAGTCTTTTCAACATATTCGTCAAAGAATAAAGCTATAATATTTCCTCTTGTCTCTTTTCCATTTGGAACTTCAATATTGTGTTCTTTAGCGAGTTTCAAAGCTTCTTCGTCTGTTTGAACATTGTTAAAATCAACTCCACAAGCTTCTTTTATACTATCTATCATTGTTATTTTCTTCCATTTTCCAGGTGTTAAATCGATTTCTTGACCTTGATATGAAATCTTATAAGTTCCTTTAACTTTCATAGCAATTCTTGAAAACATCTCTTCTGTAATTTCCATCATATCATGATAATTTTGGTAAG
Source organism: uncultured Clostridia bacterium (assembly GCA_947585105.1). GTDB lineage: Bacteria > Bacillota > Clostridia > TANB77 > CAG-508 > Scatovivens. Next base: position 4,187 of record CANPWV010000038.1, on the reverse strand, counting down.
CACTATAAAATTCAATAGAAGTAAACTCTGGATTATGACGAATATCCATACCTTCATTTCTAAATATTCTACCTATTTCATAAACTTTATCAAATCCGCCAACAATAAGTCTTTTTAAATTAAGCTCTGTAGCAATTCTTAAATACATATCAATATCTAGTGTATTATGATGAGTTATAAATGGTCTAGCTGTAGCGCCACCTGAAATAGTATTTAATATTGGTGTTTCAACTTCCAAATAACCTTTTTCGTCTAAAATTGTTCTAATTTCTTTAATTATCATTGTTCTAACTTTGAAGCAATCTTTTACTTCAGGATTCATTATTAAATCTAAGTATCTTTGTCTGTATCTTAAATCAACATCTTTTAATCCGTGGAACTTCTCTGGAAGTGGTCTTAAAGATTTTGAAAGAAGTTTTACTTCTTTAGCATGAACTGAAATTTCTTCTGTTCTTGTCTTAAAAACAAATCCTTTTATTCCAATAATATCTCCGATGTCCCAAGTTTTAAAAGCTTTGTAAGCTTCTTCACCCAAATCATTTATACTAACATAACTTTGTATTCTTTCGTCAGAATCTTGAATTGTGCAGAATGAAGCCTTTCCCATTATTCTCTTTGCAATAATTCTTCCAGCAACAGAAACATCTTTATTTTCAAATTGTTCATAATTTGATTTAATTTCTCCAGCTGTATTTGTTCTATCATATTCTGTAACTTCATAAGGATCTTGTCCTCCATCTTGAAGTTCCTTTAACTTATCAAGTCTAACTTGAATAAGTCTATTTATATCTTCTTGTGTTAATTCTACTTCTTCATTATTTTCCATAATAATTCTCCTTTTTATTTTTTTCTTCTTATAATCCAGTCTTTCTCAATTTCAAAGTCAACTTCTGGTTTGTTTAAAATAACCTTTTGTTCTGATTTTCCTGGATTTACGGTTGGAATCTCTTCGTTTGTCTCATCATTCCAAAGCTTTTCAATTTTAAACTTTATAGGTTCTATTTTATTTGGAACAATAAGCTCTAATTCATCTCCAACAGTTAATTTATTTCTAATTTCAATTAGAAGTTTATTATCTTTTTCTTCTATTACTTTTCCGCCAAACTCATAATCACTATTGTATTGATGTCCGCCAAAATCTTGAAAATCTTTATTATTTTTATCATTAAAGAAAAATGTAGTAAGTCCACGAGTCTTAGTCTTTTCAAGCTCTAGCAAATATTTATTATAATCATAATTTTTAGAATCTTTGTAATAATCGTCAATTGCGTTTCTATAAGCGTTTACAACGCTAGCCAAATAATACTCTGTTTTTAGCCTTCCTTCAATTTTAATACTATCAATTCCCATTTCAATTATTTCAGGAATTTCTTTGATTAAACATAAATCTTTTGACGAAAAAATATATGTTCCTTTTTCGTCTGTTTCAACTGGAAGTAGCTCACCAGGATTATTTGTTTCTTCAACATAAACATTATAAGCCCATCTACAACTTTGAGCGCAATCTCCAAGATTTCCGTTTCTACCAGCTAAATATTCGCTTAAAAAGCATCTTCCAGAGTACGCAAAACAAATTGCTCCATGACAAAATATTTCAACTTCTAAATCTTTAGGTTTATTAGCTATCAAAGTTTTAATCTGTTCTTTGTTCATTTCTCTTCCAAGTATTACACGTTTCGCACCATTTTTATACCAAAAATTAGCTGAATGGTAACTTACTGTGTTTGCCTGAGTTGAAATGTGTATATCTGTATGTGGAGCGACTTTTTTTACTTCGTCTATAACTCCGCCATCTGACATAATAATTCCGTCTACTCTTAGTTCGTCTAGAATTTTAGCTTGTTCAATTATTTCTGGATATGTATCATCTTCGGCGTATATGTTAATAGCAGCGTGCACACGTTTGCCGTTTTCTATGAGCATATTCAATAGTTTTAGCAATATCAGAATCACTTGCCTCACTTCTAGAACGAAGTGAAAGTTTAGGTGTTCCAATATAAACAGCGTCAGCACCATACATAAAAGCAATTTTAGCCTTTTCGAAAGAGCCGAGCTGGAGCTAATAATTCTATTTTTTTCATCTCTTCCACCCTTTATACATAAATTAATGTATGTATTATACCATAACAAAGATTTTATTTCAACGTTCAATTTGAATTTTTATTAAAAATAAAGGTAGAAATTAAATTTTAATTTCTACCTTTAATTTCATTTAAAATTTGTTCTAACACATTTTCTAGCTCATTTAAATCATTATATTTCGTAACTTTTCCATAATATTCAATAGCAAAAAATCCATCTCCTTCAGCTTCATAAGTTAATTCAATTGATCCATCTCTTTTGTATTCAAAATGATCTAATGTTCTGTCACCAATTCTGTACACAAACGGCTCATCAAATTTTTCTTCTACATAACTTTGTGAAGTTTTCATCATCTCAAGCTTTGCTAAAGTCTTACCACTACTTACCAAACCAACTTTTTCCTTTAACATAAGTAACATCTCATCTTTACTTCCAGAATAATTTTCTAATATTGAATTAAACTTCTCACTTATTTCTTCACATTTCTTGTCAATTTCATCTTTCTCAATTGTATGCTTTTTTACAACTCTAAAAGTGTTATTTTCTATTACAAGTTTACTACCACAATAGTTACAAATGTATTCATTTAAAAGTGTACTAACTTCAATATCTGCACCGCAATTCGGACATTTTGCATTTATAAATTCTATCATAATAACTCTCCTACAGATTTATATTTTTTAATATATTATTTATATCACATCTTTTTTAAAAAATAAATAGTTTTTATTACATTATTCATAAACAAAATGAAAAGATACTATATCTATTTTCCTCTTAATTTACAGATTTTTTCATATATTTCTTTCCAATTTGATACTCTATCTAAAGTTTCATCTGATTTATTGTATCTTGTATTCATTGTAAAAACTTTAATACCATTTTCTCTTAAATCTAATGAAGTTTCAATACTATCTTCTATCATTAAATCAACATTATTTTCTAAACATACAACAGTTTTCTCGTGTTTGTCAAAAGCATCTGTAAATATTAATTTATCATAATAAACCTCATGTTTATCTAACCATTCTATTGTTAGTTCTTTAGGATTTTTATATTCTCCATTATTTCTTCCTGTTATAATATATATTTCATTTCCATCTTCTTTTAATTTTTTTATGTAATAAACTGAATCTTTTATTGGTTCTAGGTTTCTAGCAAGAATTTCTATATTTGACTCATAAAAACTTCTCTCTTCTTCATCTGTCCAATCAAACATTCCAAATCTTATATATTTTGGATTTTCATTTATAATTCCAGTGTTTCTCAATTCTTTATCATGTTTTAAATATTCTTCAAGCAATTTATCATCAAAATTAGATATGCAATTATCTATGTCTATTCCTATTCTCATATTATACCTCTTTCTATCTTTTCAACAATTTATTTAAGGCAATTTCAGCTTTTTTTACAAAATAATTATTCTTTTCTATTGGCAATTCAAGTTCATCTATAATTTTTATTATTTTATCAATTGTATTCCATTTCGTATTTTCTTCTGTCTCAATTTCTATTAAACAATCACCATTTTCTACAAACTTTAATGCTAATTTAAAATTATTTTTATAATAAATAACATCATTAAATATTATATATAAGTTTATGGTATATTTCAATAGATATATATAAATGAAAAACCAAAATTTCAATAAATATTAAATAAACTAGAAAATATTTTAATTATATAGATTTTTTTCATAAACTATGATATAATCTTTTTAACTTACAAAGAGTAGGTTATATCGGTACATCTATCAACAATAACTATTGTAATGGGAGGTGAATTATGATGCAGTTAGTTATAATCGCAATGGGAGTTATTCTTTCTCTTGTTGTCATTATTTTTGGTATTATCAAGATAATACAGGTTGATGACTACGAAATTGATTTTGAAAAAAATCATAAAGGACATTTTGTTAAAAGATTTGAAACAGATTCCTTCGACACCAACCACATTGACTAACTTGCAGAGTAAAATAATAAACAGTATTAAAAATACTGTTTATTCAGACTGTTGACAAAGTTATAAAAAAATTTTTGTCAATAGTCTTTTCTTTTTTATAAAAATATAGTAAAATAAAAATATAAATCCTTATGATTTTAAC
>CANPWV010000037.1 GCA_947585105.1 uncultured Clostridia bacterium | reverse complement strand
TAGAGGCTTTTAAATAATATTATTTAACTTTTAAAATCAATAAATGTTAAAATACTTTAAAGACTCAAAATGCTGCGGGAAACCATGTGGGTTCGAGTCCCACCATCAGCACCAAGCGAAAAAGAGATATTAATTATCTCTTTATTTTTTTCGTAAAGGGTGGGAATCGAAAAGGAAGGGTCCAGTTTTGACGATTTCAACAGAAATCGGCGAAACTAGAACAAAAACAGTCCAGTGGACTGTTTTTCTGACGCGGCCCGCAGGGGAGTCCCACCATTGTTTACAAATTGTTGTAAGTGTGGTATAATAATAACATTAATTTCCTTTTTAATCCTGTTTTTCAGGTTGATATATAGAGGCATTTATTATAAAATAACTATTTTAAGGAGGAAAGGCAAATGAAAGCAAGCAGAGAAGCCATCAAGACTTTAATTGAAATTGCGCCCAATGTCGATGAAGCAGACAAGGTAATCAATGAGAACTATGGCTTTAAAAGTATACGTGAAAAGGTAGCTTTTTTGAAGGGCATGTTTGATGTACAGATTGTCGGACATGAAACAGCTGAGCCTGATGAAACAACCTATTTTGCTATGCTTGAAACAGTGATTCACCTGTAAACTTTCGCAAATAAAGAGGTAAAAAATGACATAATTGTCGTTCTTGCCTCTTTATTTTATATATCTTATCTTTCTTCTAGTGATTTTTCCATAAATTTATATGTCATACCCGTTTTCATTACTCGTTATATTTTATCTAATTCATCATATACTTCTTTTTCAGAATATTTTTCTCCCTTTTCTAAAGAATTAATTCCTTTTTCCAATTCTTTATATAACATATATCTATCTGTTAAAAGCTCATATAATTCAATATTCATTATAGTATTAGTTTTAAGTATATCAAAAAAGTAAGTAAATGTAAATATTTTTATTGTCTCCACACATTTTTGAATTAATATCTACAAAAGAATGGTATGTAATTTAGTAACTCTTCGCTTAAAAAATTGAAAAAACACTTGAAACATTAAAAGAGTTTTGATAGTATAGTTATAAAGTTTAAGTGGTAGGAAAAAGATATGAAGAAAAAAATTATAATAATTTCAGTTCTAATTATTGCTTTAATTTTAGGGCTAATTTTAACTTTTACTATAAAATCTGTAATTAATCAAAACGAGATAAAAAGCGCAATTCATGGAATCGTTATTTCAGATTATTTGCCTTTTTATAAATCTCCAAAAGAGACAAATGTTAAGCAAATCAAAATGTTAAAAAAATCAGATAATGTCTTGATTTTAGAAGAGTTTGAAAAAGACGGAATTTCTTGGGCAAAAGTAAAAATAGATGGAAAAACAAATGGCTATGTATATAGCGATGGAGTTGATTATTATAAAGAAATCAAAGGCGAAAAGAAGTTAGTTTTAGATGTTTCAGAATTTGATCTTGAAAAAGATTTTAAAAATAAAGAAGAATTTGAAGTCTTTGTTGTAGAAAATAGAGTTAGTGGAGTCTATATTAGAGCTGGTGGTAGAGGTTATGGAAAAGAAGGAAATTTTTATGAAGACGAAAAATATCAAGAATATGTTGATGCTTGTGAATATTTGAAAGTTCCTTATGGTTTTTATTTTTTGGACGAAGCTTTAAACGATACAGAAATAAAGGAAGAAGTAAAAGTAATTAAAGATTTCTTAAAGAAAAATTCAGGTAAAAATTGCAAACTACCATTAGCTTTAGATATTGAAGATCACGATGGAAAGGGAAGAGCTGATAATATTTGGTTAGAAAGAGCTCCAATTGTTCAAGCTCTTTTAGATAGTTTAGAAAAAGAAAAAATTGATGCAATAGTTTATACAAACGCAAAAACAGCTGACTTGTATCTATCAGATTTAGAAGCTAAGTTTTGGATAGCTTATTATCCAAAAACAAAGGAAATTCCAGATTATTGGTATTTTGAGACAGAACAAGATCCTGCTTCAAATGTAGTTTTAAATAAAAAAACTTTAGGCTGGCAATTTACTGAAAATGGTATAAAAGACGAGATTTTAAGTGAAGTTGATTTATCATTATTTAAAAAGAGTTTTTTTGAAAATTAGAAAGGCTAAGCCTTTCTTTTTTTATCGGGAATTTAGTATTGCATAAATTAAAGAATTATATTATAATTTACCTGTAAAAATAGTTTTTAAATTTAGGAAAAGAGGGATTTTATGAGAATAATTTTAGCATCTAAATCACCAAGAAGAAAAGAATTAATGGATCTTGCGGAGTTTAATTATGAGATTATTCCAAGTAGATGTGAAGAAGTTTGGGACGATTCTCTTACAATAGAAGAAAATTCAAAAAATCTAGGCTATCAAAAAGCAAAAGATGTTTTTGATAACACTCAACGGAGATAGAGCTATAATTGGCTCTGACACTGTTGTTGTGATAGATGGAGAAGTTTTACGGAAAGCCTAAAGACAGAGAAGATTCAATTAGAATGTTAAGAAAGCTACAAGGAAACAGACATACAGTTTACACCTCTTTAAGTATAATTATCGAAGAAAAGGGAGAAGTAAAGGAATATAAAGAAATAACTGAATCTTATGTTTATATAAAGAAAATGGAAGATTCTGAAATTATAAATTATGTAGATTCTTATAATGTTTTAGACAAAGCCGGAAGTTACGCTATTCAAAGCAAATTTGCGGTTTATGTTGAAAAAATAGAAGGAGATTATAACGCAATAATTGGACTTCCAATCTCAAGAATATATGATATTTTCAAGGAAAATGAAATTTGGTAAAACCTTTAGGAAGGAATTTTAGCTATGAAGAAAAGTACAAAAATAATACTTGCGATTATAGCAATAATAGCCATAATTGTAACAGTAATAGTTGTTATAAATATTAGAAAAAAACACAAATTAGAAGAATATATAAAACCTGTATATAATTATTTTGCAATGTTTTCAGAAGATGAAAAAGTTGGAGTTATAGATAAAACAGGAAAAGTATTAATAGAGCCAAAATATTTGGATGTATTTATACCAAATCCTTCAAAAGATGTTTTCGTTTGCTATGAAAATAGTGAATCTTATAAATTTTTAAATTCAAAAGGTGAAGAACTTTATAAAGATTATGAAGGAGTTACAGCTCTTCAAACATCTGATATAAATCTTGAATTTGACAAGAATTTTTTGAGATTTAAAAAAGATGATAAATATGGATTAATTGATTATAGTGGAAATGTAGTAGTTAGCGCAAACTATGATGAATTAACAAGTTTGAAGAATAGACCTGGAGAAATTTTAGCTAAAAAAGATAATAAATATGGAGTTCTAAACTCTAGTGGAGAATTAAAAATAGAAATAAAATATGATTCTATTATTGGAGATGAATATTTTACTGAAGATTATGGATATACAAAAGCTGGTTATATTGTTGGAACAAAAGGTTCAAATGGTTTCATATATGGCTATTTAAATAATTTTGGAGAAAAAGTTTTGGATTCAAAATTCGAATCTATTTCAAGAGTTTTAAAATATGATGATGACAACATTTATTTAATTGTAATGACAAATGGAAAAAAAAGTGTTTATAAAAATTCTAAATTGCTTATAGAACAAAAATATCAAAATATAAACTATTCAGACAATTCAAAAGTTTTTGTAGTAAAAAGAAATTCTAATTATGGAATTTTTAATTTAAATGGAAAAGAAATTTTGCCAGTAAAATATAAAGCTTATAACCTAGCTGGAGACTATATTTCAGTAGAAAATGATGATGGTTCAAAAGAACTTTATGATGTAAATGGTAATAAAGTTAGCAATTTAAATTATAGATCTGTTACATCTTCTGGAAATGAAGGAAGTTATATAGCAATAGATGATAACGGCTTTTATTCTATAATAACTGGAGATGATACAATTTCAAATAATTATACATATGTTTCTTATGCTTTTAATAATTATTTTATTTTTAGAACAACAGAAGGATTTTACGGACTTCTTGATATTTATAATGGAACAATATTAGAACCAAATTCTTACACATTTATGTTAAAAGTTGATGGAAGAAATTCTATTCAAGCTGTAACTGCTGATGGCGTTTGTGATATTTATTCTGAAGATATTGAAAAAGTTATTTCTATGAAAGACGCAGTTATTGAAAATATTGATGATAATTATACAGTTATTCATTCAAGAACTGATTGTTATTATATAAATAAAAGTGGTAAAGTTGTTCCAAATACTGAGGTATATCCTAATAATGATATTTACGCGTTTAAAAATGAAAATGGAAAATGGGGCTATAAAGATATAGATGGAAATATTATATTAAATCCAATTTATGACTTTGCTCAAGATATAGAACAATACGGATTTGCTGGAATTATTTTAGATGAAAAATGGGGAATTGTAAATTCAAAAGGAGAAGTTATAAAAAATCCGCAATATACTTTAGAAACATACTATTTACCGATATTTGTAGGTGAATATTTATTAGAAATTTCAGATACATATCATTGTTTAGAATTAGAATAAAAACAAAATAGTGAAAGGAAATTTATGAAAACTGTAGTAATTGGCGGTGGCCCAAGTGGAATGATGGCTAGTATTTCAGCTTCAATTAAGGGCGACAGCGTAACACTTTTAGAAAAAGAATCTTCACTTGGAAAAAAATTATTAATTACAGGAAAAGGAAGATGTAATATAACAAGCTCACTTCCAATGAGTGAGTTTATTAATAATATTCAAGGAAATGGGAGATTTTTGTTTAGCGCTTTTAATGAATTTACAAATCAAGATATTATTAATTTACTTAAAAAACATGGTTTGGAAGTTAAAAATGAAAGAGGAAATAGAATATTTCCTGTTACAGATAAAGCTCAAAGTGTTTTAAATTGCTTTATAAAAGAATTAAAAGAGAAAAATGTTAATGTTAGAACAAATTGTGAAGTAACAGAAATTAAAATTCAAAATGGAGAAGTAGTCGGAGTTTTCCTACGGAAGTGGAGAACTTGTGAATTGTTCTAAAGTAATTTTAGCGACTCGGTGGAAAAAGTTATCCAAAAACAGGATCAGATGGTTCTCGGTTATAAATTAGCTAAAAAATTGGGACATACTATTGTAGAACCAAAAGGTTCAATTGTTCCACTTTTGGGAGATTTAGAGATTTGCTCTAAGCTACAAGGTTTAAGCTTAAGAAATGTAAAAATAGAAATTAAAGATTTAGAAAATAATAAATTAATTTATGATGATTTTGGCGAAATGTTATTTACTCACTTTGGAGTAAGTGGACCTACTATTCTAAGTAGTTCTGCTCATTTAATTAGATATAAAGATATAGAAAGAAAATTAAATGAAAATAAAATAAAATTATATATTGATTTTAAACCAGCTTTGTCTTATGAAGAGCTAGACAAGAGAATTTTAAGAGATTTTGAAGAATTTAAAAATAAAGATTTTAAGAACAGTTTAGAAAAATTATTACCTCAAAAATTAATTCCTGTAATCGTTGAATTATCTGGGATTTATGAATATAAAAAAGTAAATGAAATTACAAAAGAAGAAAGAAAAAATTTAGTAGAATTGCTTAAAAATTTTGGAGTTACTATAAAAGGTTTTAGACCAATTGAAGAAGCAATAATTACGGCTGGTGGAGTTTCAACAAAAGAAATTAATCCTAAAACAATGGAATCAAAATTAGTAAAAGGTTTATATTTTGCTGGAGAGATAATTGATGTAGATGGCTATACTGGTGGGTTTAACTTACAGATAGCTTATTCTACTGGCTTTGTAGCAGGAAGAAATTAGAGGAGAGTTAATGTTTAAGACTATAAAAGAAAGTGTTTCAGGTGAAATAGTAGAGAAAAAGTCAAAATTTATAGCAAATGTTTTTTATGTTGAAACAGTTGAAGAAGCTGAAAACAAAATAAAAGAGGTTTCAAGAAAATATTTTGATAGCAAACATAATTGTTATGCTTTTAGTATTTATACAGAAAATGGTTTGATAAATAGATTTTCTGATAATCGGTGAACCATCTGGAACAGCTCGGACGGGCCGATTTTAAATATTATAACATCTAGAAAATTATCAAATGTTTTAGTTGTTGTTACTAGATATTTTGGAGGAATTTTACTTGGAACAGGTGGCTTAGTAAGAAGTTATTCAGAAGCTACAAATACTGCTTTAGAAAAAGCTGAAATTATAGAAAAAGATTTAGGAAAAGAAGCTATTTTAGAAGTTAATTATTCAGATTTGCAAAAATTAAAATATTATTTTGATCAAAATTCTATAAAAATTATTAAAGAAGAATTTGAGGAAAATATAAAGATTTTATTTGAAATAAGTGAAGAAAAAATAAATAATTTAGCTTCAAATATAGAGAATTTAAACTTTAAATTTTCTAATTTAAAGATAATCAGAGAAAAGTATATCAATATCTAAAAAATTTATAAAAAATATAGACAATTTGAAAAATTATATATATAATAAAGAAAAATTGGGTTTTGGAGGCGTTATCATGTACGAAAGGAACGCGATAGTTTTAGAGAGATATTTTAACAAGATATTCGGCTTTAATGATGAGAATAATTTAAAGAAAAATTATTATAATTACCGTAAACTTTTTGAAGCTTACGGAACTCTTTGTGATGCGAAAGAAAGAGAGAAAAAAAGCGAAGAAGAATTTAATGAAGCTTCAAAAGAAATTATAAAACTCCAAAAAACTCAAGAAAAGTTATACAATAAAGGTGCAAAATTCGAATATAGTAGATATGTAATATTTAATAATATTAATGAAAATCCAGAAGATATTGAAAAACATCTATCTAAAGTATCAGAAGATGTTCAAAAAAATAGTGATGAATTAAAAGAATTAGGAGAAAAATTTGTACAGACTATAAATGATTATAATTCAAAAAATTCTATTTTGAAAGAAGCTACTTCAGAAAGAGAAAGATTAGAAAAAGAATATAATGAAATTTTTTCAAAAGCTGTAGATTGCTACAATAATATTCCAGAAGAAGTTATATCTTTTTCAAAAAGCTTTATAAATCAAGATAATAAAGACTTAAAAAGAGAATTACAAGATACTTTTGATGAAAACGGAAAAAACGAGAAAAATCAATTTGATCCAGATGTTATATTAAATACAATAAATAAATGCGTAGATATTTATAAAATCGAGATAGATATTTATTTAGATGGAATAGAAAGAATATCAAAATTATTTGAAGAAATTGAAACAGATTCTGTAAAAACTGATAGACATCAAAAATATTATAAAGATTCAGAAGCAAAAATAAAATTTGTAAATTCTGAAAAAGATTATATTGTTCAATTCCTAGATAACGAAAGAATTGGAGCAATTTATGATAAGAAAACTCATAGAAAATTAATGTTAGAAGCTTGTAAAAAGTTTGCTTTAGATTTTGAGCAAATTGACAAATTATATGATATTATTTCAAAAGAAATAGCTGGAAGATCAACAAAGAAAATTTATAGAGAAAATTACAACAAAGAATATTTAATAAATTTGGAAAATTCTTCTGCTAGCCCAAGTCTAGATACAGGAAAAATGAGACAAGAAGCTATAGCTTTTATGAACTTGAACTATTGGAGAGTTGAAGGAATGAAAAGTGTTTATAATAGTTTCGAAGATATTGTTACAACAATTTACGAAAAAGATTTAACAGAATTTATTCCAGAAGAAAAAGAGCCTGAAAAAGTTGAAGAAATTGAAACTATAAATGATGTAACATTAGAGTCAGATGAAATAGCTCAAGAAAAACCAGAAATTATTGAGAAAACTTTAGTTCAGGAGGAACCAAAGAAATCAAAAGCTAAAAAGAAAAAAGTTCGTAAAGTTTATTATTCATCAAAAGCTACTTTAGCTAACGCAATCTATTTTTCTTTACAGACACATGAATTTGCTGAGAAAAAAGAAAAAACAAAAAAAGTAAAAGAAGTCAATGATGATAAATATTCAGTTCCAGAAAATGTAAAAGAAATCTTGAAAAACGTAGAAGAAGCTGAGAAAAAGGAAAAGGAATTAGAAATTAAAAAAGCTGAATTAGAAGAAGATTCTTTTGATTTGAGTAAATTAGATGATATAGATTCTGAAGAAGATAAAAAGACTGAACAAATAGAAGATGATAATCAAGAAGATTCTATATTAGAAGTCTACTTTAATGATGAAAAAGACGAAGTGGAAAATGTAAGAGAAAACGTTGAAAAAAAAGTAGGATTGTTCAAAAAATTAGTAGGATTTAATTCTAAGAAGAAAAAAGAAGCTTAATATTAATTCTATTGCACTAACAATTATCAAATATTTGTTAGTGCTTTTATTTTTTTGAAACTAAAAATCAATTCGGTTTGTATTATAAATGAGGAGGGAAAAATAGATGCTAGCAAATATGGAAAGAGTTATAGAACAATATTCAGACATGGTATATAGAATCGCGCTAACAAGAACAGGTACCAAAGAAAACGCTGAAGATATATATCAAGATGTATTTTTAAAATATAGTGAGAAAAATCCGAAATTTGAAAGCTTTGATCATGAGAAAGCTTGGCTTATTCGTGTCACTATAAACATGACAAAAAATTTTAATAATTCATCATGGAACAAAAAAATAGTTAATTTAGATGAAAATCTAATGTTTGAAACTCCTGAGCAAGAGGGAGTTTACGAAGTGGTTAATCAATTGCCAGAAAATTACAAAACTGTAATTTATTTGATGTACTATGAAGGTTACAAGATAAACGAAATTGCTAAAATCATGAAGAAAAAAGAAGGAACAATTAAGACGTGGGCTTATAGAGCTAGACAAATTCTAAAAGACAAGTTGGAAGGAGGTTTTGAAAATGAATAAAAATATAGAAAACTATAAAAAAGCGGTTGAACAAATTCACGTTGATAAAGCTTTAAAAGAAAAAGTTTTAGAAAAAGTAGATAATAAAGAAAACCAAAGAAAAAAGGTTCATTATTTAAGATATGTTACAGCGGTTGCCGCACTTCTAACAGTAGCAATAGTTTCAGTAAGTTTCCTAAATAAACCTAAAGAAGAAATTTTATCTAAAACTACTGTAGATGTAAGTTTGAAAAAAGATGAACTTCTTGCAAATTCTAATATTAAGAGATTTAAAAATATTCAAGAACTAAAAGATCTTTTAAAAGAAAATGAAGATAAACTTGTTTATTCTAGTAGTGAAGGTTCAATACTTCAAGATGAAGTTAAAACAAATAATGTAGATTCAGCTGTTTCAGAAGCTACATTAAGTAAAAATGAAGTTTCTTATTCAAAAACAAATAATCAAGTTGAAAACGTTGATGAAGGTGATATTGTAAAGACAGACGGAAAATATATTTATTATGTAGTAAATAACGGAGTAAGTATCTATGATACTGACTTAAATCTAAAATCAACTATTTTAGAAGAAAATTTCAGTCCTTTTCAAATTTTTATAAATGAGAACAAATTAGTAGTAATGGGAAATAACTATGAAGGCGGAAGCGTAATTTACAATGGAACAAAGGAGGTTACAATAGATTCTGTACTAAAAGAAGATATAGAAACTTCATATAAACCAAAAATGATAGCAAGAGTTTATAATATTGAAAATATAGAAAATCCTAAGCTACAAAGAGAAATTTCTATAGACGGATATTACAAAGAATCTCGAATGATTGGTAATTATGTATATTTCATTTCATCATATAATTTATTTTTCAATAGAAGTATAGAAGAGTTAAAAGATGAAGATATATTGCCATCATATAAAGATAGTTGCTCTAAAAAGCCTGATGAGAGATTAATTGATGCAAATTCAATCGCGTACTTTGATATAGATTGCGACTATAATTATTCTATGATAGTTGGCTTTAATATAAACAATAATGAAGAAGCTAAAATTGAGACATTTCTAGGAAGTGGAGAAAATATATATGTTAGTGAAAATAATATGTATATTGTAAGAAATGTTTACGAAGAAGATTGGGCTAAAAGAAATAGTAAAATTTATAAATTTAATTTGAAAGATGGCGAAATATTATTAGATGGAAGTTGCGACGTAGACGGCTATATTAAAAATCAATTTTCTATTGATGAATATAATGGAAATTTAAGAGTTGCTACAACAATTTCAAACGTAACAGGTTCTTGGGAAACAGACGATTATTATGTAACTTATACAAGCAAACTTACTATATTTAACGAAAAACTTGAAAAAATCGGTGGAATTGATAGTTTAATTGAAGACGAAGAAATTTATTCGGTAAGATTTATGGGAAATACAGGTTATATTGTAACTTTTAAAGAGATTGATCCATTATGGATAGTTGACTTATCAGACCCTACAAATCCAGTTGTAAAAGGTGAGTTAGAGATTCCTGGCTACAGTAGTTATCTTCATCCATGGGATGAAAATCACATAATTGGAATTGGTTATAGCGTAAAAGATAATGGTCGTGGAGGAGTTACAAATGACAAATTAAAAATATCTATGTTTGACATTTCAGACATATCAAATCCAAAAGAAGTATTTAACTCTAACTATGGAAACAGATATGTTTACGCAGACATCATATATGACCACAAAGAATTATTTATAAATAAAGAAAAGAACTTGATAGGTTTCCCTGTAAATTGGTATAATGGAAGTGTTAATAAAACTGGACTTTTATTATATAGAGTAGACCTAGAAAATAATAAATTTGAAGAAATTTCTAATATGGTTGGAACAGGTTATGGATTTGTTCAAAGAGCAATTTATATTGATGACTATATTTACAATTTGTTTGATAAGAAAATTGAGCAATATAACATTGACACTTTTGAATTAGTAAAAACTGTAGATTTAGAAGAGAATAAAGCTTTGGAATAAAATTTCCAAAGCTTTTCTATTTACATTTTTTTTAATTAAGGTTATAATTTTTGTAGAAATGTTTTTATGAGGTGGAAAAATGTTTAAAATTATTTCGTCAATATTGATTTTTATTGTAGTAGTAATTGTTGCTATAATTTATAATAGCTTAGAAAAGGCTAGAAATAGAGTAAAAGAAGAATATTCTATGACTGAGATTCTTTTGAAAAAAAGATGGGATATAATTCCTGATTTATTAGAAATATTAAAAAATTATCCTATATATGAAGAATCAACATTAGAAAAATTAGCCAAATTAAGAAGCGAAAAATATGACGAAATGAAAATAGAAAAAAGATTGACAGTTGATAAAAATATTTCAAAAGTAGTTTTCAAAATCTTTGAAATTGCTGAAAGTTCACCAGAAATAACTTCAAATGAAGAGTTTTTGAAATTAAGTGATGAATTTGTTAAACTAGAAGAAGATATCAAAAAAATTAGAAAAAATTATAATTCTACTGTAAAAGAATATAATAAAAAGCTTCAAGGTTTTCCAAATAATATAATTGCAATTTTATTTGGATTCAATGAAAAAGAAGCGTTTAAGTAGAAAGCTTAAAAGATATTAAAAAAAATACTAAATATTTTTAAAAAACAAAAGTAGGAGATTTATTATAATTAAATGACTCTAATTAACAATTTGCAGTTTTACATAATATGTGATATAATTAAACGTAATGGAGGGATTTGCCCGCCATAATACTAAAAATAAACGGGCGGTTATGTGACCGTCAAGTCCTAAATGGGCGGAAAGGATTATATCATGATGAAAGAGTATGCAAAGCGGAGCTACACCATAAAGGCAGAGAAGGTCCCTGCCGGAACCGAAATCTACAACTTCCTCGAGGACTGCCACTACACCACTAACGATGCCAAGTGCATCAAGCTTATCGGCACAGTCGGTGAGGAATGGCCTGTAACCATCGAGAAGTTGGCTAAAACCTATACTCTGATTGATGGAACTCCTATTACTGCGGAGAATATTCCTG
>CANPWV010000036.1 GCA_947585105.1 uncultured Clostridia bacterium | reverse complement strand
AAAACTGTAATGATAAAGAGAAGATATGAATTTAAAAGGCTTTTTTCAAAAGGAAAATTTTTCTATTCTGATTTTATTAATATGTATGTTATTGAAAATAACAGAGATTATAATAAATTAGCAATTGCGGTATCCAGAAAACAGGGGAAAGCTGTTGCTAGAAATAGATTTAAAAGATTAATAAAAGAAAATTATAGAGAAATCGAAGAAAAATTGAATTTTGGTTATAATATTTTATTTATCATTAATAAGGGAAAGATAACTGAATATAAAAAGATTGATTATTATAATATAAAAAATGATATGTTAAAATTATTTAAAAATAGTGGAATATTAAATGAAAAAAGTATTAATTAAATCTATTGAATTTTATAAACAATCAGTATCGCCATGGTTAGAAGATAGGGGAGTTCATTGTAAATATGAACCAACTTGTTCTGAATATACAAAACAAGCAATAGAAAAATATGGCGCTTTAAAACGGAAGTTTTTTAGGAATGAAGAGAATTTTAAGATGTAATCCATTTTCAAAAGGTGGATATGATCCTTTAAAATAATAATTAAATATAGGAGGACAAACAATAATGTTTAAATTTTTTGCTAGAATTTTTGGCTATGTTTTAAATTTTATTTATGGCTTCGTAAAAAACTATGGATTAGCTATAATAATATTTACAATATTATTAAGAATAATACTATTACCAAGTAATTTAAAACAACAAAAAAACATGAAAAAAACAGCTAGAATTCAGAAAAAAATGAAAGAAATTCAGGACAAGTATTCTAATGATCCAGTAAGGTTAAATCAAGAAGTTAGAGACTTATACGCTGAAGAACACATGAGTCCATTTAGTGGTTGTTTGAGCTCTATTTTACAAATAATAATTATTATTTCAATGTTTATGTTAGTAAGTAATCCACTTACATATATGAAAAGAATACCAAGTGAAAAAATTAGTGATTATACAAAACAGGTAAAAGAAGAAAACAATGGTCAAAATGTAAATTATATTGAAATTGCAATTATTAAGACTCTTGGAAAAACTGAAAAAGATGTTGCTTTAAATATGAACTTTTTAGGTTTAGATTTAAGTGATGTTCCATCAAAAGATTATAAAGATCCAAAAGTATTTATAATACCATTATTATATGTTGCAACTTCAATTGCTTCAATGAAGATAACTACTATGATGACTGAAGATAAGAAAAAAGAAAAAAAATCAAAAGCTGATAAAGATGAAGAAAAACTTGTAAAAGTTGATCAAAAATCAGAAGAAGAAACAGCTATGGAATCAATGAATAAAACGATGAGATATATGATGCCAATAATGACAGTAAGTATTGCTATTATTGCTCCATTAGGCTTAGCGTTATACTGGTTTGTAAGCAATTTACTAATGATAATAGAAAGATTATTTGTAAATAAGTTCGTTAAGGAGGAAGAATAATAAAATGGGTAATTCTTATGTATTTGAAGGAAAGACAACAAATGAAGCAATAGAAAATGGACTAAAGGAATTAAAGGTTTCTAAAAATAAAGTTGATATTAAAGTTTTAGAATCAGAAGAAAAAAGAAGTTTCTTTAGTATATTAACTCCAAGAGTTGTAAAAGTTGAATTAACATTAAAAGATAATGAAGAAGCTGTTGAGAAACCTGAGAAAACAACTTATAAAAAAGAAGAAAGAGTAGTAGAATTTGATAGAAATTTAGTAAAAGAAAAAATGGAAAAATTCCTAGAAGAATTCGTAAAACATCTTCCTCAAGGAAATATTACTTATAAAGTAGAAATTATTGATAATGATGTTCATGTAGAAATAAATGGAGATGACACAGGTTATTTAATAGGTTATAGGGGAGAGGTTCTAAATAATCTTCAAACAATATTAACTAATATAGCTAGTAAAGATTTAGATTGCAAAGCAAAGATATTATTAAATATTGGTGGTTATAGAGAAAAAAGAGAAAAAGATTTAGAAAATCTAGCTTGCAAAATTGCTGGAACAGTTATAAAAACAAGAAAAGCTATAACATTAGAGCCTATGTCAGCTTATGAAAGAAAAATTATACATTTAAAATTGCAAGATAATGATAAGGTAGAAACTCACAGTATAGGAGACGAGCCTTATAGAAAAGTTGTTGTTGCTTTAAAAAAATAAAAATTAAATAAATAAAAAAATCCGAAGTCAAAGTGAAGATTTAATTTATAATTATTTTATAAAATTATTTTCTCATTTTGACTTTTTTATTTTTAATTTATTTTAAAATTTGTCCGATTAGCAAATTTTTAAAGGAGGAAAATTTAATGAGTACAATTACTGCAATATCTACTGCGCCAGGAACTGGTGGAATTGGAATTGTAAGAATGAGTGGAGAAAAAACTTTTGAAATTTTAGAAAAAATCTTTGTTCCAAAAAATAAAGAAGATATCAAAAATATAAAAGGTTACACAATTAAATATGGAAATATTATAGATGAAAAAAATAATATAATTGATGAAGTTTTAGTTTCATATTTTAAGTCACCAAAAAGTTACACTACTGAAAATATGTGCGAAATAAATTCTCATGGTGGTATGGTAATATTAAATAAAATATTAGATGTTTGCTTAAATAACGGAGCAATTTTAGCCGAACCAGGGGAATTTACAAAAAGAGCTTTTTTAAATGGAAGAATAGATTTAACTCAAGCTGAAGCGGTAATTGACATTATAAATAGTAAAACTGATAAAGAAGCCAAAGTTTCTCTTGCGCAACTTGAAGGATCACTTTCTAAAAATATTGGAGAGATTAGAAAAGACATTTTATCTATAATGGCTGATATTGAGGCTTCAATTGACTATCCAGAATATGATATTGAAGAAACTACAAATTCTAAAATATTATTATTTTTAGATAAGATTGACGAAAAATTAATAAAATTAGAAAAAAGTTTTTATAATGGAAAAATATTAAGAGATGGAATTTCTACAGTTATTTTAGGAAGACCAAACGCGGGAAAATCTTCATTATTAAATATGATATTAAATGAGGAAAGAGCTATTGTTACTGATATTGAAGGAACTACAAGAGATACGATAGAAGAATTTATTCAAATTGACGGTATTCCTTTAAAAATAATAGATACTGCTGGAATTAGAAATTCTTATGACGAAGTAGAAAAAATAGGCGTAAATAAAGCTAAAGATTTAGCTCTAAAATGTGATATAATTATTTCAATATTTGATACTTCAAGGGAGTTAAATGAAGAGGATCTAGAGATTTTAGAAATGATTAAAGACAAAAATTCTATAATTGTTTTAAACAAAATGGATTTAGAATCAAAAATAGATTTAGAAAAAATTAAAGAAGTAAACAAGCCAATTGTTGAAATGTCAATAAAAAACGGGGAAGGAAAAGATAAGTTATTCTCAGAAATTTCTAAAATGTTTAAATTAGACGAAATTGCAAATGATGGGGAAGTAATTGTTTCAAATCAAAGACATAAATATTTAATTAAAAATGCTAGAAAAAATGTGGAACAATCAAGAGAAGCGATAAAAAGTAATATGCCAATTGATATTATTTCAACATCAATAAGACAGATTTTAGAGGATTTAGGAGAAATAACAGGGGAGACTGTTACAGAAGATATAATTAGTGAAATTTTTTCAAAGTTTTGTTTAGGAAAATAAATAAAGTAAGGAAGGTAAAATAAAATGATTTATGATTTAGGAGATTATGATGTTGCTGTAATTGGTGCAGGACATAGTGGTTGCGAGGCAGCCCTTGCTTCAAGTAGACTCGGAATGAAAACATTATTATTTTCTATAAGTTTAGAGTGTGTAGCAAATATGCCATGTAATCCTCATATAGGTGGATCTTCAAAAGGACATTTAGTAAGAGAAATAGATGCACTTGGTGGAGAAATGGGAAGAAATATTGATAAAACTTTAATTCAACTTAAAATGTTAAATACTTCAAAAGGTCCAGCTGTTCACTCTTTGAGGGCTCAAGCCGACAGAAAAAGATATCAAATGGAGATGAAGCACACTTTAGAAAAACAACCAAATCTTTCTATAAAACAAGCTGAAATCGTTGATATTGAATTTGAAGATGGAAAAGTAAAAAGTGTTATAACAAATATTGGCGCAAGATATGGGGTAAAAGCTATAATTATTGCAACAGGAACATATTTAAAAGGGAAAATATTTATAGGAGAAAATTCTTTTGAAAGTGGTCCTGATGGCGTTTTCCCAGCAAATAGATTATCAGAAACTTTGAAAAAAGCCGGAATAAAAATTCAAAGATTTAAGACTGGAACACCAGCTAGAATTAACAAAAAATCAATTGATTTTTCTAAAATGGAAATCCAATATGGTGAGCCTGATGTAGAAGCTTTTTCATTTGAAGATGGAACTGTTAAAGGTGACAAAGTTCCTTGTTGGTTAACATACACAAATGAAGAAACACATAAAATAATCAGAGAAAATTTACATAGATCTCCATTATATTCAGGTTTAATTGAGGGTACAGGCCCTAGATATTGCCCGTCAATAGAGGACAAAGTAGTTAGATTTGCTGATAAAGAAAGACATCAATTATTTGTTGAACCTATAGGATTAGACACAGACGAAATGTATATTCAAGGAATGAGCTCATCACTTCCTGAAGATGTTCAAATTGCTATGTACAGGACAATTCCTGGTTTAGAACATTGCGAATTTACAAGACCTGCTTACGCAATAGAATATGACTGTATAGAGCCATCTCAATTAAAAAGTTCATTAGAAATTAAAAATATTTCAGGATTATATTTTGCGGGGCAAGTAAATGGAACTTCTGGTTATGAAGAAGCTGCTTGTCAAGGCTTAATTGCGGGAATTAATGCTTCAAGAAAAATACAAGGAAAAGAGCCTATAATTCTTGACAGAAGTGAAGCTTATATTGGAGTTTTAATTGATGATATAGTTACAAAAAGCACTCAAGAACCTTACAGAATGATGACTTCTAGAGCTGAATACAGGTTATTATTAAGACAAGATAATGCTGATTTAAGATTAACAGAGCTAGGCCATGAAATAGGTTTAATATCAGACGAAAGATATGAGAAATTTTTACACAAAAAAGAAGAAATAGAAAAAGAAGTTGAAAGGCTTCAAACTACTAATATTAAGCCAACAGAAGAATTAAATAATTTCTTAACTAAATACAATACAAATACTGTAACAGGTGGAGTTAAACTTGCCGAACTTTTAAGAAGATCTGAACTAGATTACGAAAAATTAGCTGAAATTGACAAAGACAGACCTGATTTAGAAAAAAGTGTTTGGAAAGAAGCAGAAATTATGATAAAATATGAAGGGTATATAAAATTAGAAGAAAAGCAAGTTGAAAGTTTCAAAAAATTGGAAGAAAAGTTATTACCGGAGAATATTGATTATAATGAGATTAAAGGGTTAAGATTAGAGGCGAGACAAAAGCTTAATAAAATTAAACCTTATTCAATAGGACAAGCTTCTAGAATTTCAGGAGTTTCTCCTGCAGATATATCAGTATTGTTAATTTATTTACAAACGCAAAAATAAAATAATTTAGAGCGAAAATGTAATAACTAAAATTTTCGTTACAAGCTCGGGGCGGACTTTTTTTCTTTGTATTTGTAAGCTTTAGTAATGCGCCTCTTTCAAAAGGCTTTGAACATCCCTCATTCCGAAAGCTAACAAATCCTAAAGAAAAAAATCCTACATTCGCTCTTCACTTAAATTTTGTTATTACATTTTTGCTTATATAAATTCAGTAACGCTTACACCTACCATGGAGTAAGTGAATATATATGTTTTCGTAGCTCCTCCCACCTTCGCACAAGCTATAAAATTTAATGATTTAAAGCCTGAAATCCTTAAATTAATAGCTTGTAAGCTCGGCGGTCCCCACAGCGGTCGCTTACTCAAACATACATATTCACTTTTCATAAGCAGTTGTATTTCGTAAGCTGGATAATTGAAAATTATAGTGCTTACTCAAACATATATATTTACATTTACATGTATAATTTATAAGGAAAAATAGAAGGAGAAAAGGTATGGAATATAAGGAGTTCGAGGAATTGTTCCACAAGGAACTTTTGAGAGACAATATTAAAGATGTTAAAAATGAAGAGAAATTTTATAATTATATGAAGCTTTTGTTGGAGTGGAATGAGAAAATAAATTTAACTGCAATTAAAGATGAAAAGGAATTTGTTATTAAACATTTTATTGATAGTTTAACTATTAATAAGTATGTAAAAGAAAATGATAAATTAATTGATGTTGGAACAGGAGCTGGTTTCCCTGGACTTCCTATTAAATTGTTCCACAAGGAACTTTTTGCTACGCTCCTTGATTCTGTAGGAAAAAAGATAAATGTCTTAAATGATATTATTCAAAAATTGGATTTAAAAAATATAGAAGCTATTAATTCGAGAGCTGAAGATTTTGCAAAGGATAATAGAGAAAAATATGATGTTAGTGTTTCAAGAGCTGTTGCAAATATGAGTACATTAGTTGAATATTTAATTCCTTTTGTAAAAGTGAACGGAATTATAATTTGTATGAAAGGTCCAAATTTTGATGAAGAATTAGAAGAAGCTAGAAAGGCTATAAATATTCTTGGAGGAAAAATAGAAAAAATTGAAACTTTATTTGTAAGTGAAGAATTAGAAAGAAATATTATTATAATAAGAAAAGTAAAAGAGACTCCAAAACAATATCCAAGAGGACAAGGAAAGCCTTTAAAAGAGCCAATTAGATAAAATTGTTCCTTGTGGAACATTTATGGAACTAATTAAAAAATTAGTTCTTTTTTTATTAAAAATATTGACATATATCACAAAGTTTTATATTATATAGAATATAAAAAAGGAGTGATACTAATGGGAAAAGTTATATCAGTGGCAAATCAAAAAGGTGGAGTCGGAAAGACTACAACTGCGGTAAATATAGCTACTATACTGGCAAAAAAAGGAAAAAAAGTTATACTAATTGATGCTGATCCACAAGGTAACGCTACAAGCGGATTAGGAATAGACAAAGAGGTAGAACTTTCTACTTATGATTTATTAATAGATGATGTAGACATAAAATCCGCTCTTCAAGAAACTTGCGTTAAAACTTTAAAACTATGTCCATCAAATGTAAGCCTTGCTGGAGCTGAGGTAGAGCTTGTTTCACAAATGTCAAGGGAGCAAAGACTAAAAGAAAAAGTAGATACTATAAAGGACGAATATGATTTCATTATTATAGATTGCCCACCATCTTTAGGATTAATAACATTAAACGCTTTAACTGCTTCTGATTCAGTATTAATTCCTGTTCAATGTGAATATTACGCTCTAGAAGGACTAGGACAACTTATTAACACTATAAATTTAGTAAAAAAGCATCTTAATAAAAATTTAGAAATAGAAGGCGCAGTTCTTACGATGTATGATGTTAGAACAAATCTTTCAAATCAAGTTGTAAGAGAGGTTAAGAGGTATTTTGACGATAAAGTTTATAAAACTGTAATTCCAAGAAATGTAAAGCTTAGTGAAGCACCAAGTTATGGAATGCCAATTTCAATTTATGATCCAAAGTCAAAAGGTGCTAGATGCTATGAAAAACTAGCAAAAGAAGTATTAGCTAATAATAAATAAGAATAGGAGATAGGAAAATCATGACAAACAAAAAAACAGGTTTGGGAAAAGGGTTAGATGCTTTATTTGGAGGCGCAATTTCTGAAGAAATCAACAAAAAAGAAGATGAAGAATTAGTTCAAAAAATTAAATTGATAGAAATTGAGCCAAATGAGAAGCAGGCTAGAAAAAAATTTAATGACGATTCTATTGAAGAGTTAGCGGAATCTATAAAAAAATATGGTGTTATACAACCAATAATAGTTACAAAAAAAGACAAGTATTATCAAATAATTGCGGGAGAACGTAGATGGAGAGCTTCCAAAAAAGCTGGACTTACAGAAATTCCAGCCATTGTAAGAAATGATAATGAGAGAAAAAATAAAGAAATTTCATTAATAGAAAATATTCAAAGAGAAGATTTAAATCCAATTGATAAGGCTAGAGGAATTAAAACTTTAATGGATGAATATTCTTTAACACAACAAGAAGTTGCCGAAGTTCTTGGAAAAGCTAGAAGTAGTGTTGCAAACAGTGTTAGATTATTAAATTTAGACAAAAGAGTAATAGATTTGGTTATAGAGGGTAAACTAACAGAAGGACATTGTAAGGCTTTGCTATCAATTGAAGATAATGAAAAACAATATCAAACAGCTCTAAGAATAATCGAGCAAGGCGACACAGTTCACGAATCAGCTAAGAAAATGAAAGCTAGTCAAAAGCGTAAGAAAGATGCTAGATATGAAGCGATTTTCAAAGACATTGAAGACACATTTCAAGGATTTTTCGGAACTAAAGTTAAATTAGACGCTGGACCAAAAAAGGGAAAAATTATTATACAATATAATTCAAATGATGATTTAGAAAGAATTTTAGAATTAATAAAACAATAGATATAGTTTATACAAAAGATAATAAAATTAAATATAGATAGGTGATTTTATGGATAATTTATTAGAGTTTGTAAAAACTGATAATTTTTTGATTATTTTATTTTTTGTTAATATTTTATTTCTGATTTTAATTTTATTTTTAATTTATAAATTATTTAAAATGAATAAAGATTATTTAATATTAAAAAATAAAATTGGAAATGGAACAGATTTAGATAAAATATTAAAAGAATATTTAAAAGATGTAAAAGAAATAAAAAAAGATAATTCAGAAATTAAGATGTATTATACAAAATTAGATCATGATGTTAATTCTTGTATACAGAAAATTGGGTTAGTTAGATATAACGCTTTTAAAGATGTGGGAAGTGATTTGAGTTTTGCTATTGCTTTATTAGATAATAATAACAATGGGGTAGTATTTAATGGATTATATGGTTCTGAATCATCAAATATTTATGCAAAGCCAATTAAAAATGGAGAATCTAATTATCAATTATCAAATGAAGAAAAATATGCGATAGAAATTGCAGAGCAAAATAAAAATTTTGTAGCAAGACATCAAAATAATAAATTAATAAAATAAATAATAAAAATAAATAATTAATTAAATTAAAATAGATTAATTATTTATTTTTTTATTTAAAAAAATAATCAATTAAAATGAAAAATAAGACGATTTTAAAAATTAATAATGAAATTATATTAATTAAATGGAAAAATAATTAGAATTTATTTTAATTAAAATAAATCAATAGGGAAGTAAAATAAAAAATTTTTAAAAGAGACATTTTTAATGTTTGGCAATTAGACAAAACACAAAAATTATATAAAAAAGTCAAAAATAGAGTTGCTAAAAAATAATTTAAAATTTGATAAAAAATCTCAATTTTTGACATGAAAAATCAAATTTTTTACAAAAGAAATCTAGTGGAAATGGTAGGTTTTGGACTTATTTTTTAAAATTAAAAATGATTTACATAATAAGTTAAATAGGGTAAAAAGTTAAACAAAAAACGAGAAAGTTTTTAAGAAAATTTTAATTTTACCTAAAAAATTTGAGAGCAAAAAACACAAATTTTTCTTTCAAAAAAATTGTCAAAAAGGCAGAAAAGAATTGCTTAAAAAATAAGAAAAATAAATAAAAAAATCAAATTAAAAATATAATTTATTATTTTTAATTTGATTTATATTTTTATTTAAATTTTATTTTTAATTATTTTCAACTTGCTATTTTAAAATTTGATAATTATTATTAATTTTATTTTAATTTTTTTGGATTTACTATTTTTTATTTTTATAAAATTACAAATAAAATTTAACGTAATTTAAGTTAAATGTCAATAACGTATTTTAAGTTACTTTATAATAAAAATGAGGTGAAAAAAGATGTATGAAAGATTAAGAAATTTAAGAGAAGATAAAGAATTAACACAAAGAGAAATTGCAAATATATTAAATATGTCACAGACTGGTTATAATCAATATGAAATTGGAAAAAATGATGTTCCAACAAAAATATTAATAAAGCTTGCAAATTTTTATAATACTTCTACAGATTATTTATTAGGAATAACTGATGAAATAAAACCATATCCAAGTAAAAATAATGAAAAAAGAAGAACTATTAATAAATATTATATTAATAATAATAAATTAAAATAGATCGAGATAAAAAAAATTTTGAAAGAGATAATTTTGATGCTTGGCAATTAGACAAAAAATGAGAATTGTATAAAATTATATAAAAAAGTCAGAAGTTGAGGTAGTAAAAAATAATTTAAAATTTGATAAAAAATTTCAATTTTTGACATGAAAAATCAAATTTTTTACAAAAGAAATCTAGTGGAAATGGTGGGTTTTGGACTTATTTCTTAAAATTAAAAATGATTTACATAATAAGTTAAATAGGGTAAAAAGTTAAACAAAAAAATGAGAAAGTTTTTAAGAAAATTTTAATTTTACCCAAAAAATTTGAGAGCAAAAAACACAAATTTTTCTTTCAAAAAAATTGTCAAAAAGACAGAAAAGAAAGGTTTGAAAAAATAACAAAAAATAAATAAAAAAATCAAATTAAAAATATAATTTATTATTTTTAATTTGATTTTTTTTAAATAATTATTTTATTTAAATAATTTCAAATTTAATTTCGCTATTTTTCAATTTTAATACTCTTAATTTATTAAATTTAATTGCCTTACTTTGTAATAACCAACTATTTGCAGATTCCCAAATAGAAAAAGATCCAATTGTTGAAATTATTTCTAAAATTAAAAGATTAATTTTTCCAGTTAATACTAAAGAAAATATTATAAATATAATTCCTATAATTAGCATCCATATTTGTTTTGTTCCATTTATTCTTTTTTGCTTTTTAACTAATAATAATTGATCGTTGCAATAATTTTCAAAAGCTTTTATAAATTTATTTTCATCGATTTTTTCGTTTGAAATTATTTCTATATTTTCTTTTGCTTTTAATGAAGAAATTTCAGATTTATTATTTATATAAGATATTAAATCTTCGCTTAATGTTTCACCGAAATTATCAAAAGAATTATATAGTTCATCTTCATTATTTATTTTTATTTTCATATTTTTTCTCCTATTATTTTATAAATATGAGATAGTATAATATATTTTTTAAAATTTTTCAATATTTAATAAATATTATATCTATAAAAGGAAAGAGAGAAGCTTTTATAATTGCTTCTCTCAAAAGGTTCGGTCGAATTTGATGCTTAAATGAACGGTTTCGCATACGGGCGAGCGAGATTTTCCTGGATTTCTTCTTCGGTGAACTTCCCTTCACTGAAAGCTTGAATAGTCTCCTTGAACTTTCTCATATCCCGGTTACAGCAGTCATTTCAGACCATATAAATTTTGGATCCATAAATGCCCATCGTATCGAAAAGCAGAATATCTAAAAAAGCCATAGGATCCGACTCCAGCATCTGAAGCATGCAAGTAAGAGCACCAGGATTGCCATCGGACATTGCCATGAGGATTTCCTGTCCGTTCATATCAGAAGTAATCCGAGTATTAGTGTTAGCCATAGTTGTCTCCTTTTACTTTATCTACTAACATGTTAGCAGACTTTAAAGTAGTGTAATTATTTTGTTCGCTACACTTACGAATAATTATAATATAATTATACTACACTTTACGAATCATTGCAAATGACGGATTTATTTAAATAGTGTCAATTTTTTTCTGGAAAATTGATACTATCATATAAATGTTATAGGTTGCAAAAGTTTTTATTTTATGATATACTTTTTTTGCTTGAAAATACTATTCTAATTTTATAAAAAAGGAGTAAAAATTAATATGATGTATCCTTATGTAAAATATTCAGATGAAACAGAAGTTGTTTTTTCAAATATATATATTGAAAATGGTGTTGAATGTATAGATGTTCATTTTGAAAGACCAACTGAAAATGGTTTTGATTCTGTTAGAATACAATTACCAACATATAAAGTAACAGTATGGGAAGGAAATTATAGTGAAGAAGAAATAGAATTTTTTAAACAAGTGGTAGAAAATAGTGCAGATTTATTTTATAAATATGCTAAAGAAGGAGGATTTAAAATTGCCTAGTATATTTGAGTTTTATCGGTTATAAAATATATTTTTGGTCAAATGAAAATAATGAACCTATACATGTTCATATTTCAAAAGGAACATTAACAGAAAATTCAACAAAGCTTTGGCTAACTAGAGCAGGTGGATGTATAATAGCAAATAACAATAGTAGAATACCAGAACATGAATTAAATAAATTAATAAATGTAATTGAAAGACATTATTTTTTAATTATTAACAAATGGAAAGAATATTATAAAATTGAAAATATAAAAGATATAAAATTTTATTGTTAAGGAATTTTAATAAAAAATAAAGCTATGCAAGTATTGAAAAAATTAATATATTGTATAGTTTATTTTTTGACAAAAAATAAACTAGCTATAAAAGCTAGTTCTGGCGTAGGTGAGAGGATTAAATTCAGTTATAAAAAATAAAAAAGTGTTTAAAAGTTAAAAAGAATGTGTTATACTAATAATATAAATAAAACTATTAAAAGTAAAGCAAAAGAAGGAGTGGTTTTATATGAATGAAAAAATATACACAATAGAAGAAATTAAAAATTGCATATTTCAAATATTAAAAAAATATGGAATAGAGAAAGCATATATTTTTGGATCTTATGCTAGAAATGAAGCAAATAAAAATTCAGATATAGATATTATGATATCAGGTGGAACACAATTAAAGACGATATTAGATTTAATAGAATTTGAAATAGAGTTGAAAAATATTTTGAAGAAAGATGTAGATATAATTAGTGAAGAAGTTTATCTAGAAAAAGATTCTGATGAAGATGGAGAACTTGCGAGAAAATTATTTATGAATAATGTAATGAAGGAAAGGGTACAAATATATGAGTAATTATAATAAAGACATAACAATATTATTAAATATGAGAAAATATTGTAGATATGTTACAGAGAATATTAATAAATTATCAAATGGATTAGAAGAATTTAAAAATACAGCTTTATATAGAGATAGTATTTCTATGGAAATCCAACAAATAGGAGAATTAGCAAAAGATTTATCAAATGAATTTATATCTGAAACAGATTCAATTATTCCTTGGACACAAATAAAAGGAATGAGAAATAAATTTGCTCATGGATATGGAAAAATGGATTTTGAAAAGATATATAACACAGCAATAACAGATATTCCAAAATTACATAAATTTTTAGATGTTCAAATTGAAAAAATGCAAAAGGAATATTTAGAAGAAAATAATGATTAAATTATATAAAAGAATCGAAAAATCGATTCTTTTTTTGTCACAAAAAAGAAGAAGTAAAAATATACTTCTTCGCTTGGCGTAGGTGAGAGGATTTGAACCTCCGCGGCCCGAAACGAACCCTACAAGTTTAGCAAACTCG
>CANPWV010000035.1 GCA_947585105.1 uncultured Clostridia bacterium | reverse complement strand
TTTGGTATCTCGTAACCATTGTTATTACTGGTTTGTATAGGATTGCGGTTATAATATCTCATCTCCTCTGAAAATATACAACCACAATACTTTTGCATATACAAGCCTAATTCTTGTTTTGCTTTTTCATGACCTTCCCAAAATCCAACTCTGAAATCTCTATATAAAAAATCAATTCCATATTCTTTTGAATATTTTTCACACAAAAATTTTATGTAATCATGTTTTTGATAGATACTGTATAAAAGCGTTGTTGTAACTGTATCATAGCCATTTTCTTTGGCATATTTAAATGTTTTTTCTAACCTTACAGGGTAGCAATATTTTGTGCACCTTGAATCTAGGTCGTCTACTACATTTTTGCAAAACTCGTCTAACCCATAGTCTTCTTCAAATATTGCTTTTAAATTCATTTTTTCACTATATTCTTTTAAGCAATCTCTTCTCGCCTTATATTCCATATATGGATGAATATTTGGGTTAAACCAGTAAAGCTCTGGCTCAATCCCCTCGCTTCTTAACAAATCTACTGGGTAAACACTACAAGGCGCGCAACATACGTGCATCAATAATTTCATTAATTTTCCCCTCTATTCTAACTTTCTTGTTTCTTCTCCTCGTGGTACTCTTTTTCAGTATTTACATTCCAAATGTTTTCTTTTGTTTTCTTTCCGCTTTTAATATTTTTAACAGCCTCGAAAGCTGTAACCATTGAATGATCCATGTTGTTATATCTGTGTTGACCGTTTCTTCCGATACAATACAAATTCTCGTAACCATCCAAATATTTTATTAGTTTATCTATCTCTGAATATGTGTCAAAATAAGCAGGATAAGCCTTTTTGATTTTCTCTCTATGAGAATCTAAAACATATTCTTCTTTTATTACTCCCATTGAAACAAGCTCTTTTATAGCAAATTCTATAAAATCTTTATCAGACATATTCCAATACTCATCATTTTCATTGCAAAAATATTCTAGTCCTATCCAAACATTTTCTTCTGGATTTTTAGTTAGATATGGTGACCAGTTATTGAAAATCTGGATTCTTCCAAGCTTTACATCAGGCTCTTGAACATAAATCCAACAGTCTGGAACTATATTTCCCAATGTTTTAATATTTGTTTTATTTTCCAAATCTAATTTTTTAAGCAAAAGTCCAACTGTCATAAAATCTCTATATGGTAAGCCTTTAGCAATTTTAAGTTCTTCTTCAGGAATTTTTTCGTCTTTATTCATTGAAATTACTAAATCTTTTAGTGGCATAGAAGAAATAAATATATCTCCAGAAATCTTTTCTACTTTACCATTTACAATACATTCAACAGATGCAATTTTATTTTTCTTTCTATTTATTTTTTGAACTTCATAGCCTTTTAAAATCTTTCCACCTAGACCTTCTATTTCAGAAGCAAGCTTTTCCCAAAGCTCTCCAGGTCCATATTTTGGATACCAAAATTGCTCAATTAAAGAAGTTTCAGTATTATCTTTATTTTTTCTTCCAAAAAGTTTGTTAAAAAAGTCTTTGATAACGCTTGATATTGAAACTCCTTTAACTCTTTGAGCACCCCAGTCAGCAGAAATATTTGATGGATGCCTTCCCCAAAGTTTTTCTGTATATTTTTCAAAAAACATTCCATACAAAACTTTTCCAAAACGATTTATATAAAAATTTTCCAAAGATGTTTCTTCTTTTTTCACGAAAATAGTTTTTAAATAGCTAAATCCAGCTTTTATAGTTCTCACAAATCCCATATTTTTAAATGTTTCAAATTTCAAAGAAACTGGATAATCAAAAAACTTTTTCAAATAATAAATTCTTGAAACTCTATCTCTTACAAGAATAACGTCATCTTCTTTTTCAGGATCTGGTCCGCCTTCTTCTAAAGGCTTGTCTCTTCCTAATTTTTCATCATCAAAAGAATTTTTTCCTTGAACAGGCATCAAATTTTTCCAAAAATCCATTACACTTTCATCTTTTGAAAAAAATCTATGTCCACCAATATCCATTCTATTTTCTTTATATTTAATTGTTTTTGAGATTCCACCTACTTGACTTTCAGCCTCTAAAATTACAACTTCATATTCATTATTTTTGTCTTTTAAAAGCTCATAACCAGCTGTTAATCCAGCAGGCCCAGCACCTATTATAACAACTTTTTTCACTATTTTCTCCTTATTTTAAAAACATTACTGAAGATTCTACTTTGTAATATTCAGATGGTGAATTATTTTTCATTGAATTTTTTCCACCAATTACGCAAAATCCTGACAAAACGTTTATAATCACTGTAAACACTGTAATATAGCCAATTACTTTTCCTAATATCATTTTTCCTTCTTCTGTTTTTAGACTATTTAAAATTTCCAAGAATATTAAAATTCCAGCTAAAACGAACATCCAAGAAAAATCTAATAAATATCTTCCTGTGCTTCCAGCTTTTAAACTTATAAATAAAACTAAAATTAATCCAACAGTCATAAGAATTGTTGAAAATATTTTTAAATCTTTATTCTGAGATTTCTTCCAAAGCCAAAAAATTCCGAAACAGAAAATTGCAATTGGACTTATGAAAAATACTCCACCTAAAATATCTTCTACATAGTAATAACCAAATGTATCTATTATATTTCCGTTCAAATGAATGAATGGAAATGTTGCTTGAAATGTTGGCAAACCAAACAAAACGCACGAAATTCCAGTCACCAAAATATTTAATCTTGAATAAGAAAGCTCTTTCATATTATTTAGAGTTAACTGATAATTTTCGCCAAATTCAAATGGATTTCCAAATCTTATATAATTATATTCCATAAGTAATCCACCAATTACTAGATACGGAATCAATACAACTAATACAGTTTTAATTCTATCTTTCTTTTCTTTTAAATTTCTTATAAAAATTTTTAGTAAAATTGGAGCAATAATTAAACTTGCAAAAAGTGTTGTTGGTCTACAACCAACGGCTAACGCTAAACTTAAAGCCCCAAAAAATATTTTTATATATGAAACTTTTCCATCTTCTTTTTCTGAATCAAATATAAGTAAAATTCCAAAAGTCGAGAAGAAAAATCCAGCAACTGTAACTAATTCATAAAATCTTGGAGCAACATTTACAAAAATCAAATTTGTTCCAAAAATCATTATTAAAACGCTGAAAAACATAAATTTAAATGGAATATCTTTAAAATATTTTTGGATCACTTTCTTTGTAAGTATTGAAATTACTGGTATAGAAAGCAAACTAAATATTAAAGTTACAAGCCCTGTTGATAATAACTTTTTCGTTATTAAATGATATGGAACCATTAATAAAAGCGCTGGAACCACTCCAAAATATGAATAATATTTTCCTTCATAATAAGCAAAATCCCAAATATAATCTTTGTCTCTTTCTAATTTTCCTCTTTCTATTGAATCATAAGGATTTTCAAGTTCTTCCAATTTTGAAGTATCTGGAACATCACTTAAATAAACTTCTCCCTTTGACAAGCTTTCAACTAAATTTTTACTATATGAATCTTCCGCCTTTTTATCTAAGCAATTTTGATTTATAAAAAATGTAAATAATATTCCAATATCAATAATTAGAACAAACATCAAAACTTGCTTAAAGTTTTTTGGACTATATGGTTTTTTCCAAAACTCGTCATTTTTTAAAGAATATAAAAGAATGGAAATTAAAATCAAACTCAAAATTCTATAAACATTTAATCTAAAAGGAACACTTTTATTAATCGAAATATTTTCGATTTTTACTTTATTATTTTTTACGTTTATCCCCAAATTCTTGACATTTCCGAGAAAATGAGCAATTTACATATTTTGTCTTTTCTACTTCTTGGCAATAAGTTTTTGTAGCCAAATATCTATCTGATGTAGAATTATCAGAATAAATTATATCATAATCTACGACTTCGTTTTCATCTAAACCACTTAATTCAATATATACAGTTTTTACCTTTGAGTTTAAGCCTGAAAAATAAACATATTGAGATCCATCTTGATTTATTTGTATATGTTCAGAAAGTTCACTACTTACAAAACTTTGATATTCTAATTTTCCAAAATCAGTTCTATATGAATTTATATTAAAAATAGTTGCTTCTAAAAACACAACTATTAAAGCTATTTTTATTATAAAATATAGCCTTTTTGGAATTTTATTTTTTATACAAATTACAACAATTATTGCTAAAAATATTAGTATTGCTAAAAAATATTTTAACATAAATTAATTCCCCTTAAAATCTCATTTGACCATCTAATCTAGAACCATAATAATCAATTCCTAAATGCTCATAAGCACTCATAGTAACTGTTCTACCTCTTGGTGTTCTAGCCAAAAATCCAATTTGCATCAAATATGGTTCATAAACATCTTCAATTGTTTCAACTTCTTCATTTACAGTAGCAGCAAGAGTTTCAAGTCCTACTGGTCCACCATTATACTTAGTAATTATTGCTTCTAAAATTCTTTTATCAATATTATCTAATCCTAATTCATCTATTTCTAGCTTATCTAAAGCAATTCTCGTAATTTTTAAATTTGCGCTTCCATTTCCTAATACAAGCGCATAATCGCTTACTCTCTTCAAAAGTCTATTAGCAATTCTAGGAGTTCCTCTTGAACGTCTAGCAATTTCCAAACAAGACTTTTCATCTATTTTTATATTTAATATTTTACTTGATCTTCTAACAATTGTAGCTAAATCTTCTTCTGAATATAATTCTAATCTTTCAACAATTCCAAATCTATCGCGAAGTGGTGTTGAAAGAGACCCTGCCTTAGTTGTAGCACCTATTAATGTAAATTTTGGCAAGTCAATTCTTATTGATCTACTTTCTGGGCCTTTCCCTAAAACTATATCTAATGAAAAATCTTCTAACGCTGGGTATAATATTTCTTCTACAGATCTTGAAAGTCTATGTATTTCATCGATAAACAAAACATCTCCATCTGAAAGTGATGTAAGTATTGCTGCTAAATCTCCCGCTTTTTCAATAGCTGGTCCAGATGTAATCCTAATATTTGTTCCCATTTCGTTTGCTATAATATTTGAAAGTGTTGTTTTTCCAAGTCCTGGAGGGCCATAAAACAAGCAATGGTCTAAGCTTACATGTCTTTTTTTTGCAGCTTCAATATAGATTTTCATATTTTCTTTAACTTTTGTTTGACCTATATATTCACTTAAAGTTTGGGGTCTAAGGGAAGCTTCTTCACGCTCCTCTTCGTCATTTTCTATATCAGGCTTCATTAAATTATCATTCATAATCTACATCCTTTAACTATTAATTATACTTTTATACTCCAAATTTTCCATAAAATCAAAAATTTCTTTTACTCTTTTTAAAGTAAGTATTGCGTTTTTCTGATGTGGGCACTTTGGTGGTGCTTCAACAAGTTCATTTTTATAGCAATTTTTAGAAAGCTTGTAAATCAAATACTTACAGCCCATATAGTTGTAATATATTTCAAAGCCATTGTCTAAATCTTCCCAAAATTTATTAAAGTTATAGCCATCTCTTCTCTCCATAATTTTTCCTTCCGTTCAAATTATTTTTTATATTATAGCTCTCAATACTATAAATCTCCAAAAAAATGCTCGGCTCATTACGTGTTTTAGTAATTCTACAGAAAAAAACTTCGTGAGCCTCTCGCGGCAATCGCGCTTCCTCACTCGCTTTTTCTTAAGAATTTCACAAACACTCCAATCGCATCCGCTTTTTTTCTCGATTTACAGTATTGAAAGCTTTATAATTCACTGTATCATTTTGTTGAACTCTTCTTCAGTAATTATTTGAACGCCGAGTTTTTGCGCTTTGTCAAGTTTGCTTCCGAGTAGCTTCACCAGCTAAAACATAAGTCGTGTTTTTTGAAACAGAACTAGAAGCTTTTCCGCCAAATTTTTCAATAATGTCTTCCGCTTCTTTTCTTGAATAGCCATCTAAAGCACCTGTTAATACAAAAGTCATTCCTTCAAAACGATTGTCTGAACCTTCTTCTTCATAATAAGACATGTTTAAACCAGAGAATTTGAATCTTTCAATTAAATCAATAGTCTGGGGCTCTCTGAAAAAGTCATAAACACTTTTTGCCATAATTTCGCCCATGTCGTCAATTCCAACAAGCTCTTCCATTTCACAATTCATTAGATTATCCATTGTCTTGAAATGTTTGGCTAGACTTTTCGCAGCTTTAACACCAATATTTCTAATTCCAAGTCCTGTAATCAGCCTATATAAATCATTTGAACGACTAGCGTCTATTGAATCAATTAAATTTTGAGCAAATTTCTTTCCATTTTTCTTCATAGATTCAAAATCTTCATTTGTAAGCTCATATAAATCGGCAATATTTTTAATTAGCCCTCTATCTAAAAGCTCTAAAATGATGTTTTCGCCAAGCCCTAAAATATTCATTGCCTCTCTTGAAGCAAAATGAATAATGTTCCTTGAAAGCTTAGCTGGGCACTCAATTCCAATACAGCGTAAAGCAGATTCTCCTTCTTCTCTTACCACATCAGCTCCGCAAATTGGACATTTTTCAGGCATCTTAAACTCTATTTCGCTTCCATCTCTTTTTGAAGTAATAACTTCAACAATTTCAGGAATTACATCACCAGCCTTTTGAATTACTACATGATCGCCAATTCTTAAATCTTTTTCTTTTATAAAATCTTCATTGTGAAGAGTTGTTTTTGAAATTGTTGACCCCGCAACTTTTACTGGCTCTAATATAGCAAGAGGTGTTAATACTCCTGTTCTTCCAACTTGAATACTAATATCTTTTAAGATTGTCTCTTTTTTCTCTGGTGGATATTTGTAAGCAATTGCCCATTTTGGAGTTTTATAATTTGTTCCTAAAATTTCTCTTTCTTTCAAGTTGTCAACTTTTATAACAGCTCCATCAATTCCAAAAGATAAAGAATATCTATTTTCACCTATTTTTTCAATTTCTTTTATTGCATCAGGAATATTTTTAACTGGAACTACAACAGGATTTACATTAAATCCAAGTTTTTTCATATATTCCAATGATTCATAATGTGAAGTAAATTCTATATCTTCTGACTTTTGAACATTAAATATAAAAATGTCTAAAGGTCTTGAAGCTATAATAGAACTATCTAATTGGCGAAGAGAACCTGCAGCAGCATTTCTAGCGTTTGCAAATAAACTTTCTTCATTAGCCATACGCTCTTCATTCATTTTTTCAAAATCTTCACTTCCAATAAAAACTTCACCTCTAACAGTTATTGTAACTGGCTCTGTTAAAGTCTTTGGAATATGTGGAATTGTTTTTAAATTTTCTGTAATATCTTCTCCAACTAAACCATTTCCACGAGTAGCCCCTCTTGTGAAAATTCCTTTTACATATTCAAGATTTACTGATAATCCATCTATTTTAGTTTCAACAACATAATCAATTTGGTCTTTTTCTAAAGTCTTTTTAACTCTTTCATCAAAAGCTTCTAATTCGTCAAAACTAAATATATCTTGCAAACTTTGAAGTGGAACCTCAAAATTGACTTTTTCAAAACCTTCTTTTACGTGTCCACCAACATGTTGAGTTTGCCCTTCTTTGTTAATAAATTCAGGAAATTGTCTTTCTAGGTCTTTTAACTCAACCATAATCATATCCCATTCAAAGTCACTAACAACTGGATCGTCATCATCATAATATTTTTTAGCGTAATAATCAGTTAAATTATATAATTCTTCCATTCTCTTTTTAGCTTGCTCTTTTGTCATTTTTAAAAACTTCCTTCTATTTAATTTTAGCTATCTTTTAATAAATCTTTTCCACCTTTTAAATAGCTTATTCCTGAGAAAATTGTAGCAACAACTGAAATCACTAATATAACAGATGTGATAATATTAAATATAAATTCTCCTGTTGTCATATATATCTTAAGACTTGTAACTAAAGCCTCAGACTTACTTCCAGTTCTTACAGCAAAATCAAAGAAATTAAATCTATCTATAAAAACCAAAGCAATTCCAACCATAGTTGTTGCTGTCTTTAGCTTTCCCCAAATATTTGCAGGTATAACTTTTCCACTATTTTCAACTGCAATTAATCTATAACCTGAAACTAAAAACTCTCTAATTATTACAATAATTGGAATCCAAGCTGGAATCTTTCCAAATTCAACAAGCATAACTAAAGCTGAAACTACTAATATTTTATCAGCAATTGGATCTAAAAATTTTCCAAAATTTGTAACTAAATTATATTTTCTAGCAATCGTTCCATCTAGCTTGTCTGTAATAGAAGCTACTATAAAAATAACATCCATAATTATAAATGTAGTAGTTAAATCAAGTCCGCCTAATATTCCAATATAACCAATAATAATAAATACTGGAACTAAAATCATTCTAAAAACAGTTAATTTATTTGGTAAATTCATTTGTTTTTCCTCCAACTTTTTCTTGTTCTCTTAAAACTTCTAGTTGATCTAATAAGGTTTCCAAAGCTTTCAAGTCTTTTCCTATCATCTCTAAGTCACCAGCTGTTATAGAATCTTTTAAATTTCCGTTTGTTTCTATAACAGAATCTATAACTTGCTCTATATCTTCCATATCAACATATTCAAGCTCTACATAAGTTTTGTCAGATAATAAATTATTTAAAGCAATCTCTAAATTATCTCCGATTGCAACTTTATTTCCTGAAGCAACTATTACTTTTTTCAATGTTTGAATTTCAAGCTCGTTTGCTCTAACCTGGTAAACTGGTTCAACATAAAGAAGTGAATTTTCAATTGGAACAATTATTACATCTTTAACCATTTCAACTCCAGAAACATTCATACTTTCTAACTCACTTGAAATTGTTTCATCTTCTTCAATCAATGAATTTAATTGAGCAACTCCAATTATAGTACTGTCAGCTGAAAATTTATATAATCCTAATTTTGGTTTTCCATTTTCATAATAGCCTATAGCGTAAGATGTAAGGCTTTCTTTTCCTTCTTTTGTATAAGTTTTTACTAATCCCAAATTTTCTGTTGTCATTCCAATTGGCTTAAACATTGTATATTTTGCTGGAATTTCTTCTTTTCCATCTGTAGCAAAATTCCAAATATCATCAGCTCTATATAAAGTATCTTCGCTAATATCATGATAAGTAGCAAGAACTTGTGATTGAATCTCAAATAAATATTTTGGGTATAATAAATTTCTCTGAATAGCTTTAGGAATTTCATCATTTTCAACATCCATAAATAAATCTGGATACATATTTCTATACATCATTATTATTGGGTCGTCTCTGTCTGTTATATAGAATTTTGTTTCACCTGTATAACTATCTACTAATACCTTTACAGAGTTTCTAATATAATTTATTTTTTCTTTATTTCCATTATCTTTAACAATTGTAGTTATTTGAGAATATGGATAATTGCAAGAGGTTGTATAACCATCTATTACCCAAATTAATCTTCCATTATCATCTAAAACTAAATATGGATTTTCGTCATATTCAATATATGGAAGCAAAAGTTTAACTCTATCTAAAACATTTCTTGTCGTAATTATTTTAGAATCTTCGTCCCAATATTTTGAAAATATAAGACCGTAATTTCCGCTATCTACGCCAATTACAAATCTATCTATGAAATTTAAATGTTGCCCACTATTTCCATCATATTCACTTTCTTCATAAGTAGTTGTAGTAAGAGGATAATCAAATTCTTTTCCAAACTCAGAATTTACAACTATTTCGCTATCTGTTTTCAAACCATAATAAATTCTTGGTTCAGAAATGTTTAAAATATCTGTAATTTTCTCTGTATAATCAGATTGAATTGTTGTAACATAACCGTTTTTATCTGGTTTATTTGGATCTGTTATTACAACTCCATATCCATGTGTAAGTTGGAAAGTCTTATTATTATATGATCTATTATTATCATCAATTATTTCTCTTGGTGTCAAATAAACTAAAGTTTTCTCGCCATTTTTATCATAATAAACACCTAAATTGCTAGAATCATATTCATAATAGCTTGAATCTTCTTGTGTATCTGAAAGTGTTTTTCCAATTACTTCGCTGTTAAAAATTGGAATATTATTAGTCAAATCATAATTTTCATTAAAGCTTTCACTTGTTATTGCATCATAATTTGTAATTGATTTTGATTTTAAATCTATTCCATAAGCATCTTTTGTCGCTTCTATATTATATTTTATATAATCTTTTTCTTTATCAAGTTCACTAGAACCAACATAAATTTCTTGGAAATAAATTAAAATTCCAAACATAACTACTAAATAAAGTGGAATTACAGAAGCTGAAGCAATTGCTTTTCTAAATTTTTCACTACTAGCATTTCTAATTATATTTATAACTGAAATTAAAACTACTACACTAAATAATCTATAGCCCCAAAGTTTTATAAATGTATCTGAAAGCCCAGCACCTGTAAGAGAAGTTCCAGCTTTATCTTTTATATTTATCATATCTCCAGTCAAAATATCTTGGCTTGCTACTAAAATATAGCCACATATCAAAATTGTAAAAGTAATTGCCCAAAATTTAATTTGTTTGATAAAAGTATTTTTCTTTAATGATTCCATATTGATTCCTTTATCAAATGAAACATTAATTGATATCACATAATAAATTGCTGTATATATCACCATTATAAGTGATTGAACAATCAAAAATATTATAGTAGCTTTTATAAATGGCAACACAAACATATAAAAACCGATGTCCATGTTAAAAATTGGATCTTTAATTACAAATGAAGCCGCATTAATACAAACTATATATTTATTATACAAAAATTTCAAACTAACAAGACCACTAATAATTCCAGCAATTATAGCTATACTCTTATTTGGAAGCTTTGGAATTGGCTTATTTTCTTCGTCAAAAAATTTCTTTAGACCTTTTTTTATTATTTTATTATTTATATAAAACATAAAATATGTAGCAATCATAACCACTACAAACATTCCAATTTTCATATAAAAATTAGTTTTAAATATACTTACATATTTAGAATCGATTTCTCTTATTTTCAAGTATTCAGCTCTACTTGATATAAAAGAAGTTATTGCAAATATCAATAAAACTACTGTAACTAACAAATGACGAAATCCAAATTTTCTCTTTTTACGAGTAACATTTTTTTCAGTTACTTCTTCTTTAACTTCTTCCTCCATCTTATTTTCCTTTCAACTTTATAAAATAGCGTCTAAAAAGTCTTTTGAATTAAAGACTTCCATATCATCAATTCCTTCGCCTACGCCTATATATTTTACAGGAATTTTGTTCTCATCAACAATTCCAACTACAACTCCACCGTTTAGCTGTTCCATCTAATTTTGTTAAAACAATTCCAGTAATATCTGTAGTTTCTTTAAAAGCTTTTACTTGTAATATAGCGTTTTGACCAGTTTCAGCATCTAAAACAAGTAAAACTTCTTTTGAACTCTCTGGAAGTTCTCTATCAATTATTTTATTTATTTTAGCAAGCTCGTCCATCAAATTCTTTTTATTGTGAAGACGACCAGCAGTATCTATTATTAAAACATCTCCTCCGAACTTCTTTTGTTCTTACTATTGAATCATACACAACAGAAGCTGGATCAGAGCCTTCTGGTTTTTTTACTATTTCTGATTGTGAACGTTCGCACCAAATTTCTAATTGTTCTGTCGCAGCAGCTCTAAAAGTATCAGCAGCAGCTACAATAACTTTTTTTCCTTGTTTTCTTAAGTTATTCGCAATTTTTCCAATAGATGTGGTTTTTCCAACTCCATTTACACCTATAACTAATATTACAGATGGCTTAGTATCTAGGTTAAGCTTTGGTTCTTCAACATCTAAAATATCTTTTATAATTTGTTTTAAGGCTTCTTTTACCTTTTCTTCATCTTCTATTTTTTCTTTTTTTATTCTATCTCTTAAAGTTGCAATTATTTTTACGGAAGTTTCCATACCAATATCTGACATTATTAAAACTTCTTCAAGTTCTTCTAAAAGCTCTTCATCAACTTTTCTAAAAACACTAAATACATTATTAATTTTTTCATTTATAGAATTTTTAGTTTTGCCTAAACCACTCTTTAATTTCTCAAAAAATCCCATATTTTCTATTCTCCCATTTTGATAAATATTTTACCTTTTATTTATATCATTAAACGCCCTAAAAATCAAGATAAAACGATAAAAATTATAGCAATAATTATTGAAGAATTTTTATAAAAATTTATTGGTTAAAAAACAGAAAACCTGTTAGAAAAATCTAACAGTTTTCGTTTTATTTAATTCAAACTTGGATCAACCTCATAAGTTCCATTTGAAAGTTCAATATAACCAGCACCAGAGCCAATACCTTGATTAGAACCAGTTACAGGATTAGTATATGATAATTTTAAACTTTCATCTGTAGAATATTCTCTTAACTCAGCAACATGGTCATTTCCATTTTCTGTTCCCCAAGTTGTTGTATAATTAATTTTTGTTCCAAAAATAGCTGAATAATATTTGTTGTTCTGTTCCGTCCAAAAACCTAATGATGTAGTTATTTCTAGCAATTCTCCATCTTGAATATATATTGGACAATAATCAACCTGACCGCTATTATCTGTATACTTATTACCATTGTAGGCTTCTATACTTGCATTTTGAGAAACTTTAATTGTTCCACCTTTTCCAGCTACACCGCCATCCCCAGAATGTTCAAAATTCCAATTCTTATATTTAGTA
Source organism: uncultured Clostridia bacterium (assembly GCA_947585105.1). Classification (GTDB taxonomy): domain Bacteria; phylum Bacillota; class Clostridia; order TANB77; family CAG-508; genus Scatovivens. Next base: position 1,517 of record CANPWV010000035.1, on the reverse strand, counting down.
TATGAACCTCCACCGCCAATATTTCCAGCAATTTCTCTATAACCTTCTCCCCCTAAAGTTGTCCAATAATCCATACCAACATTAGCGTCCTCAAGCGTCCAAGTATTCTCAGCTTTTTCAAGATATCCACTTCCCCCAGTACCACCCGTTGCTGTAGAAGAACTACAATCTCTCTTTGTACCCCCTCGACCTGCATTACCGTTTTGACTTGATTCATTCAAATACTCAGCATTTCCACCAGAAAAGCCACCGACCACCACTAATAGTATCGCCTCCGCCCACCGACCAGCACCTCCGCCGACCAATTCCGTGCACCAGGGTAACCACCACCTCCGCCGGCCTGAACCACTTGAAGATGAACTACCACCACCTCCTTTACCACCATAAGCTAAAACTTTCAAACTATTATGAATATTTATATTTCCACAATTTTCACCTATATCACCATTTTCTCCAGGATCAAAATAACTCCCATTCCATTTATCTTTACATATATATGGATTTCCATTTCCTCCAGCTCCGTCCATTTCCACCTATACCTGCACCAGCTCCGTCCGACCACCGAGCACCTCCTCTATTTCCATTTTGTGTATTTCCTCCACTTCCTGCATCTCCTCCTATTGCTTTTAATTCACCTGTTCCATATAAATTTAAAGTAGCTGTTTCAGGAACATGGATTCCAGCTTTTGCTCCGTGGTCCACCTTTTGCTGCTTCTGTTGCTCCTGATTGGGAATCTTCTCCTTTTTCTCCAAAACTTGAATTTACTTCTACTTTTCCATATACATATAAATTTAATGTTGCTCCATTACTATATTGCCATACTCCATTTTCATCTTTTACTTTTTCAACTCCTAAATCTATTGCACTTTTATTTGAAGTGTTTTTATTATCTATTTTCATATCTCCTAATAATTTTATTGTAACTTCTATTCCCGCTGGAATAATAAAATTAAAGTTATCTACTGTTACATTATCTAAAACTATAAATTCATCTCCATCTTCGAATCTCATTTCTCCATTTTCTGCATTCTTTATATTATCTGGTGTAACTATTTTTGTATTTCCTCCTGTACTTCCTAAATCTTCGGTCATCTTCTTTGAAACTTTATAAAAGTCCCCATCTTTTACTACTTCGTAATAATAACCTCCATATTTTACAATTAAATTTCCATCATAATAAATATAATCTTCTATTTTTCCTTTACTTTTCATATTTGATAGAAAATTTGTAAAAGAGGTATCACTACCTCCACTAGCTACATTAGTGTTATAATCAAATATTATATATTCCAAATCTTCTCTTCTTTGAGCTTCTTCTGATAAATCTTTAGCTCTGGTCGCCTGAGTCAAAATTCCATTGTCTCCGAATTATTGCGTTTAGAGATACTCCAGCTAAAATAAGCAGTACAATGATAGTCGTTTTGTTATTTTATGATTATTTTTTTATTTTCTATTGACATATTCTTTTTTACGTGCTAATATATTTCACAAGTGAATGTTTATTTTTCACTTTTGT
>CANPWV010000034.1 GCA_947585105.1 uncultured Clostridia bacterium | reverse complement strand
TTTTCATAAAAAAACCCTCCTTAATAAAATAAAAAAATAAAAATAAAAATAAAAAGCAAAAAGCGAATCCGGAGCGCGAAGTGAGACGGAATCGCAGGGATTTGTGGATAGAATGTGTAAAAAAAATGACAAATATTACAAATATATATTATTTTAATAACATTTGAAATATTTGTTTATTTTAAAATAGACTTGCTATATAATATATTTAGGTTTATTTACAAAAGAAAGGAGAGGGCGTTCATTATGGCTAGAGCACCGATTGGAGTAGAACTCGTAAAGAGAGGTTTAGTTTCTGAATCTGATATCAATCAAGCGATTGCGTATCAAAAAGAACATCCAAATAAAAAAATTGGAGATATTTTAAATATTTTAAATCTTTGCCCACAAAGAGAGTTAATAAAGGCTATGGGCGAGATATTAGGAGAGAAGGTTGTAATTTTAAGACCTGATAATGTAAATGTTGATATGACACAATATTTCTCTATGGATGTTGCTAAAGCTTGTAAAGCAGTTTTATATGAAGTTATTGGTAATAGAGCCAAAGTTTGCTTCTCAGATACGAGTAATAAAAGAGCTATTGAGCAAATAAGACTTATTTTGCTTAATAAAGGTTTAGTTTTAGAAAAATATTTAACATTCGAGACAAATATAGACAATGTTTTAGAATCATTAGAGGGAAAGGCTGGAGGAGATATTCAAACAAATGGAGCTGGAGATGTTACAGGCTTAGTTGATACTATTATAAAAACAGCCATGGACAAGAGAGCTTCAGATATTCACGTTGAGCCAATGGATAATTCTATAAGAATTAGATATAGAATTGATGGTGAACTTGTTACTGTAGCTAACTTAGATAAAGGTAGACAAGCTCAGATTGTTGGACGTTTGAAAGCAATTTCAAATATGCACCAAGAAAAGCAAGAGTCTCAAGATGGTAGAATTTTGCTTTACCCAGATTACAATATCCGTGTTTCTTCACAGAAAAACGTAAATGGTGAGAAATTCTGTCTAAGACTTTTAAAGAAAAACGCTGGTATTAGAAATATCTTTGAACTTGGTTTCCCAAAAGATGAGAAATTGTTAAAAGCAAGTTTTGATAAGAGAAATTCTATAACTGTTGTAGCTGCTCCTACTGGTGAACGGAAAAACAACAACTCTTTATTCTATTCTAGATTATTTGAACAGACCTGAAATAAATATAACAACTGTTGAAGACCCAGTTGAAATTCGTGTTCAAGGTATTAACCAGATTGAAATTGATGCAAAAACAACTTTTGCTTCATCATTAAGAACTATCTTAAGACAAGACCCTGATATCATCTTAGTTGGTGAGATTCGTGATTTGGAAACAGCCGAAATTGCTATGCAAGCTGGTCAAACAGGACACTATGTTTTGTCAACAATACATACTATTGATGCTGTTGAGGTTATCACAAGACTTAGAAAAATGGGTATTTCAGATTATGATATTTCTTCAACTCTTGCAACATCAGTTTCTCAAAGATTAATAAGAAGAGTTTGCCCACATTGCGCTACAAAGAGAAAATTCACACAAGAAGAAATGGACATAATGCAAAAATTAGTTGACAAATATGGAATTAAATTAGATTTTAAAGATAAATTTACTTATGATATAAATGGTTGTAAAGAATGTAACCATACAGGTTACTTAGGAAGAATTGCAGCATTTGAAATTTTAGAGATCACAGAAGATTTAAGAGAATTAATTTCAAATGGAGCTTCAAGCTTAAAAATTCGTGAAAAAGCTTTAGAAGGAAATACATATAAACCTCTATTTGTAGATGCTATTGGAAAAGTTTTAGATGGAATTGTTACACTAGAGGAAGTTAACAAGAAATTAGTATTATTCTAAATATTAGAATACAAAAGAAGGAGAGAATTAAAATGGTATTGATTGAAAGTATAATTCAGGAAGCAATGGATCGTGGAGCTTCAGATATTCACTTAATGAATGGTTTAAGACCAATCTTAAGAATTGCTAGAGATTTGGTTGAAATTCCAGATATGGATATTATGGACGAAGGAATGCTTTATGAAGTATACGATTACATAATTAGAGGAAATGTAATTAAAGATGATATGTATAAAGATGAAAGAAGGCTAGATACTTCACTTGTTTACAAAGACACAAGACTCAGAGTAAACGTATCTTACTCAATGGATGTTCCTACTTTCACAATGCGTATTATTTCAAACGAATTACCACCTTACGAATCTTTAGGATTGCCAGAAATTATAAAAGCAATAACTTATCAGCCACAAGGAGTTATTCTTGTTACTGGTAAAACAAACTCTGGTAAATCAACAACATTAAATGCTTTAATTGATGAAATAAACAAAAAGCAAAATAAAAAGATTTTAACTTTGGAAAGTCCGATAGAGTATCAACATACATCAAAGAAATCTATTATAGTTCAAAAAGAGGTTGGACCTCGGAAAAGACTGTGTTACATATTTTGATGGTGTAAAAAATGCCCTAAGAGAGGACTGTGATATCCTAGTAATCCGGAGAGATTCGTGATAAAGTTACAATGGAAGCCGCAATTGATATGGCTGAATCTCGGACACTTAGTAATTGGAACACTTCACACTAAAGGTTGCGCAGAAACAATCGATAGAATTATAAACTTCTATGAAGTTAGAGATCAGGCTCAAATTAAGAACTTATTATCATCACTTTTAAAAGTTGTTGTTTCACAGAGACTTTTAAAATCAGCAAAAGGAAAAGGATTAGTTTTAGTTCCAGAAGTAATGCTTGTAGATAATACAGTTGCTGCTTGTATTAGAAAAGAAAAATTCTCTGTTTCTGAAATTGAAGATGCTATTCAAGGTGGACATGATAAAGGAAGTATCAGTTTAATTAACAGTTTGGCTGAACTTTATGTTGATGGAAAATTAACATTAGAGCAAGTTAAGTCACAAATAGATGAGAAAAATTATGAATCATTAAATAGAACTATTATGCAATTAAACTTAAAGAGAAATGCTGCTAGAGTAAATCAAGTAGCAAAGAAATAAACTTAGGAGGAAGTTATAAATGCCACAATTCAATTGTAGAGTTTTAACTGCTCAAGGTCAGATAATAAGATCTAGAGTAGAAGAAGCCTCAAGACTTGCATGTATTAGAAAATTGAGAAGAAATGGTTTAACACCAATTAGTGTCACACCAATATTATCATTAACAGCTAAAAAGAATGACAAAGCTAACAACAAAAAAATGAGAAATATTAAGCCGACAGCCAATTTTCAAACAAAACGTGAAGCTAAAAACAAAGGAAATAAAAATAAAAAGGCTCAAGGTGGAATTTGGGAATTATTAAATAGCGATTTAGGTGGTGGAGGAAAAAAACCATCAGCTAGAGATATTCGTGTATTTACACAAAATTTCTACTTGCTAAAAAAAGCTAACTTTAATAATATTCATGCACTTTCTACAGTTATTCAAACAACTGAAAACCCTAGATTAAGAACAATTCTAGAAGATATTCTTGCTGGTGTTGAAGGTCGGAGAATATATGTATACAACAATGGAATATTACTCAAATATATTCCCATATATTTATATTAACATGATTAAAGTTGGAGAGCTTTCTGGATCACTAGAAAGATCTCTAGAGCAAGCTGTTGAATATTTGGAAAACAGTGATAAATTAAGAAAAAGAGTAAAGAAGATAGTTGTTCCAAACTTAGTTATGTTCTTTGGTTTAACAATTGGAACAATACTTGCTGTTTTATTTGGTGTTCCGATGTTGAAAGGAATTTTCGATAGTGTTGGTTCACAAAAACAATTACCAGCTGTTACAATGTGGCTATATAATACAACAGTAGCAATTAAGCAAGTTTGGTACATTCCGGTTGGAATTATTGCTGCAATTGTTGGTCTGTTCTTTGCTTGGAAGTCGACACCAAAAGGTAGATATGATTTTGATTATTTCAAATATACAATGCCTATATTTGGAAAATTGATATACTTACTAGATTTTTCAAGACTTATGCAATGCGTACTTCTTAACTTACAAAATGGTATGAGAATCCAGGATGCGTTGGAAGTAAGTAAAAGTGTTGTTAAAAATACAGTTATGATGAGTATGGTTGAAACGGCGATAAACAATATCTTTATTGGACAAAGCTGGATTGAACCATTTGAGCAAGCAAAACTTGGTGATGCAATGTGTATTGAGATGTTGAAAATAGGTATGCAAACAGACCTTTCTGAAATGATTGCTAAAATGCTTGAATATGTTGAATCAGATATCAACAATACATTAGAGAAGATTATGAAAGTTCTTCCAGAAGTTGCTTACATGTTCGTAGGTGTCGTTCTTATCTTCTTCGTATGTGCAGTACTTGTTCCTTGTATTTCACTATACATGGGCGATTGGTTATTCGACGCTTATACATAAACCGAAAGGAAAAATATATGAGAATTGGAATCGACTTAGGTCGGAAGCCATATTGGCGTAGGTCTAATTTACAAAGATAAAATTTTGGCGACATGCCAAAGAAATTTTGTAAACGAAGATAAATTAAATATTCGTAAATCTATTGTAGATTATTCTGTTTCTATGGTTGAATCACTTATAGAATCGCAAAGTGTAAATAGAAATGAAATAGACCTTGTAGGAATAGCTTCTCCTCGGTCTAATAGATTCACGTTCTATTGTTAAAGCTACAAATTTGTCTCTAGAAAATTTTTGCTTAACAGAAGAATTAGAAAACAAATTGAAAATGAAAGTAAAAATTAGAAATGATGCAAAATGTTGCGGGTTAGCTGAAAAGAAATATGGAAGCTTGAAAAAATATAAAGATTGTCTATTTATATGTATTGGAACTGGAATTGGTGGAGCAGCTTTCCTTGATGGAAAACTATTAGAACCACAAAAGTTTGCTGGATTTGAATTTGGCCATATGATTATAGAAAAAGATGGACGTCCTTGTTCTTGCGGAAAGAAAGGGTGTTTCGAGCAATATGGCTCAATAAACGCTATAAAACAAAGAGTTGTTAAAATTCTTGGAGAAAAAAGCGATATTTCAGGGCAATATTTAAGAGAAAATCTTTTAATAAAAGATGATCCATTAGTTAAGCTTGAAGTCGAAAGCTGGCTTAATTATTTGAAAGTTGGAATAGGAAATCTAATTGATATTTTTGAACCAGAAGCAATTTGCTTGGGACGGAAGTTTTTCACATTATGAAGGAAATCCGATTTTAGATAGATTACTTAAAAAATTAGATGAAAGAGATACTACTTTTACAATCTCTAAAAAGCCTGATATTGTTCTTGCTAAATATAAAAATGATGCTGGAATGATAGGAGCTGTAATTGATTGTTAGAATTTTGTAGTAAAAATTAGAAAATGTAGAAAAAAGTCAAAAACTTTTTAAAGAAAATTAAAAAAAGACTTGATTTTTTAGTAAAACTCGAGTATAATTGTTTTGTAACAGAAAAGAGTTGACAAGAGAGTGGGTACCTAGCCCACTCTCAAATCATTTTTATAGGTTTTTTTGGAAGGAAAAATTATTGTAAAAATAAACGTCGTAGATTTGAAGGAGGAAATTAAAAAATGAAACAGATTGATGTAAAAGAATTTATATCAGCCATGGACGAGTTAGAAAAAGAAAGAGGAATAAGCAAAGATTATTTAGTAGAGAGCTTAGAGACAGCTTTGGTTACAGCTTATAAGAAAAACTTTGATTCAGTTGATAATGTAAAAGTTACAATTGATGGTTTAACTGGTGAAATTCACATTTATTCTGTAATGGACGTTGTAGAGGAAAGTGAAGATCCATTATTAGAGATAAGTTTAAAAGAAGCTAAAAAAATCAAGAAAAGTGTTAAAGTTGGTGACAAAATTGACATTGAAATAAAACCAAAAGATTTTGGAAGAATTGCTGCTCAAACTGCTAAACAAGTTGTTATTCAAAAAATTAGAGAAGTTGAAAGAGATATGGTTTTCAATGAATATAATGACAAAAAAGGTGAAATTGTATCTGGTTTAATTCAAAAAGCAGATAGCGGAACAGCTGTAATTGTTGACTTAGGAAAGTTAGAAGGAATTATGCCTCTAAAAGAACAAATTTCATCTGAAAAATATAGAGTAAATGATAAAATAAAAGCTTATGTTATGAGTGTAGAAAAAGGCGCAAAGGGAAATCCTCAAGCTATTATTTCACGTTCACATCCAGATTTTGTTAGAAGATTATTTGAACTTGAAATTCCTGAAATTTACGAAGGATTAATTGAAGTTAAAAGTGTTTCAAGAGATCCAGGAAATAGAAGTAAAGTTGCGGTATATTCTAAAAATGAAAACATAGACCCTGTTGGATCTTGCGTAGGTCAAAAAGGTGTAAGAATTCAAAATATTATAAATGAATTAAACGGCGAAAAAATAGATGTTATTGAATGGAGTGAAGAGCCATCAACTTATATTGCTGCTTCTTTACTTCCAGCTCAAGTACTAGCTGTTGATGTAAAAGAAGAAGAAAAATTTGCGCAAGTTATTGTTCCAGATGATCAATTATCACTAGCAATTGGAAAATCTGGTCAAAATGCTAGATTAGCTGCTAGACTTACAAATTGGAAAATTGATATTAAGAGTGAATCTCAATTTAGAGAGATGCTTGCAAATTCTTCTAGTGAAAGTGAAGAAGAATTAAATGAAGAATCAGAAGAAAATATAGAAGAAAATAACGAGGAATAAATATGGGAAAAAATCCAGTATTACGACGTTGTATAGCTTGTAATAGTCAAAAAGAAAAATCTGAGTTTATAAGAATCGTAAAACCAAAAGATGAAGAAATATCTATTGATTTAAGTGGAAAGAAAAACGGTAGAGGAGCATATATTTGTAAAAATATGGAATGCTTAAATAAAGTTATGAAGTCTAAGAGACTTGAAAAGATTTTTGAATCAGATTTAAATGAAGATTTTTATGAAAGTTTGAAGAGGTATATTGTTGGATAAGATTTATGGAATATTAGGAATTGCTACAAAGGCTCGGAAAAATAGTTTCACGGGTTTGAATCAATAGAAGATGGAATCAAGAAAAAACTTGTGAAGCTTATTATTGTAGCAAAAGATACGTCTGATAAGACAAAAAAAGAAATGAAATTTACTTGTGATAAATATGGAATTCCATTAATTATTTTTGGAAACATTGAGGTAAATTCGCGTTCCATTGGAAAAAATAATCGTGCGATTATTGGAATTTGCGATGACGGGTTAGCAAAAAAATTTCAAGAACTAGTAAAAACTGAAATTACAGAAGATAAGTAAAAGGTTAAGTAAATTATTAAAAGGAGTATTTAAAAAGAAATTTATGGAAAATAAGAAAGAGAAAAATGAAGAGCCTGTTATTATTAGAAGAGCTGTTATTATTAACGATGATGAAGAAAAAGTAGAAAAGAAAAAGCCTACAACTAATTCTACTGTTTCTACTCAAAAACCAAATAAAAGTAAGGATTATAACATTGTTTATAGAGATAAGCCTACTAAACCACTAACTGTTAGTGAATTATTTGGAATTACAAAGAAAGAAAAAGCTAAGCCAGAGCCAGCGCCAAAAGCTAGCACTTCAGCTAGTTCTAATCAAGCTTTGAAAACTGAAAAAGTTCAGGAAGTAAAAAAAGAAGAACAGCCAAATAATGTTGAAGTAAAAAAACAAGCTCAATCTAATACAAATGCAACTAGAAATAACAGTGATTCATTTAATTCAAAACCAAGATCTGTAAAAGATAATGGCGAAAGACCTCAATTTAATAAAGATTTTAACAAAGATAGAAAAACAGGATCAAGACCTCAAAATTCACAAGGTTTCCAAGATAAAGATAGAGATAATAGAAGATTTGATAAAAAATCTGGAAATGGTGGAATTGATAAAAGAATTAAAGATATTGTTGATATGGACGTTCCAACAGATAAAGAAAGTATTGCTAGAGATTATACAACAAGCAAACTTAAAGATAGACAAAAACAAAACAGAATTGATGAGTCTAGAAGTGGTGAATTTGGAAGAAACGGATCTGGAAATTCTAAAAGAAATAGAAGAAATAATGATGACTATGATTCAGGAAAATTAAATAGTTTAAAACAACACAATAGACTTTCAAATATGTTCCATGAAGACGGAGAAATGTTAGATTATTACGATTTATCAACAGAGAAAAAACGTAATAAGAAAAAACAAAAAATTCAAGAAACACCAAAACAAAAACAAAAAATATTTAAACTTACTGAAATTACTATTCCAGAGCAAATAACTGTTAAAGATTTAGCTATGGAAATGAAAATCACAAGTGGAGATGTTATAAAAAAATTATTAAATTTAGGAATGATGGTTACAATAAATAATGAAATTGATTTTGATACAGCTTTCTTAGTTGCTTCAGAATTTGGAATTACCGCTAAAAAGAAAATTGTTGTAACAGATGAAGATAAGCTTATTGATGAAACAGAAGATGATGAAGGAGAGTTAGAAGCTCGTCCACCAGTTATTGTTGTTATGGGACACGTTGACCATGGAAAAACTTCACTTTTAGATGCAATAAGACACACAAATGTTATACAAGGTGAATCAGGTGGAATTACTCAACATATTGGTGCTTACCAAGTTAAAGTAAATGACAGAGCAATCACTTTCCTAGATACTCCAGGACATGAAGCTTTTACAAGTATGAGAGCTAGAGGTGCAATGATTACTGATATTGCGATTTTAGTTGTTGCCGCAAATGATGGTGTAATGCCTCAAACTGTTGAAGCTATTGACCATGCTAAAGCTGCTGGAATTCCAATTATTGTTGCTGTAAATAAAATGGATTTACCAGATGCTAATATTGATAAAGTTAAACAAGAACTTATGAAATATGAAATAGTTCCAGAAGAATGGGGTGGAGATAACATCTTTGTTCCAATTTCAGCTAAAACTGGAATGGGAATTGACAATCTTCTTGAAATGGTACTATTACAAGCAGATGTATTAGAATTAAAAGCAAATCCTCATAAACAAGCAAAAGGAACTGTTATAGAAGCTCGCTTAGATAAGCAAAGAGGTCCAATTGCCAGCGTATTAGTACAACGTGGTACATTAGACACAGGAGATACTGTCATTGTTGGTTCTTCAATAGGAAGAATTAGAATAATGACAAATGATAAAGGAAAGAAGGTTAAATCTGCTGGACCATCTACACCAGTTGAGATTACAGGTTTATCAGATGTTCCTGAATCAGGAGATGTTTTCTATGAAGTTAAAGATGAGAAAACAGCTAAACACTTGATTGAAAAGAGAATTCGTGAAAAACGTGAAAAAGAATTATCTAAACGTACAATAGTTACTTTAGATGATGTATTTTCTAAGATTGAAACTGAAAACTTGAAACAATTGAATTTAATTGTTAAAGCTGATGTTCAAGGTTCTGTTGAAGCTTTGAAACAATCTTTAGTTAAACTTTCAAATGATGAAGTAAAAGTTTCTGTTATTCACTCAAGTGTTGGTGGTGTTACTGAAACAGATGTTAACTTAGCTCAAGTTTCAAATGCGATTATTATTGCGTTTAATGTTAGAGCTGGTGATTTAGCTAAAGCTCAAGCTGAAAAAGAAGGAGTTGACATTAAAAAATACTCTGTAATTTATGATGCGATAAATGATGTTGAAGCTGCTATGAAAGGTATGTTAGATCCAGTATACAAAGAAGTTGTAATTGGAACAGCTGAAGTTCGTCAAACTTTCAAAGTTTCAGGTGTTGGAACTATTGCTGGAAGTTACGTATTAACAGGAAAGATTTCAAGAAACGCTGGAATCAGAGTAATTAGAGATAATATTGTTATTCACGATGGAAAGCTTGTATCATTGAAGAGATTTAAAGATGATGTTAAAGAAGTTGATAAAGGCTATGAATGTGGACTTCAAATTGAGAAGTTTGACGATATCAAAGAAGGAGATCAATTAGAGGTTTATGTTATGGAAGAAGTTAAAGCTTAAGTAAACGTTCGAACTTAGACTTGTTTTCCACGTTATATGTAATTCAGAATATATAAGCGAGAAAAAAAGCGGATGCGATTGGAGTGTTTGTGAAATTCTTAAGAAAAAGCGAGTGAGGAAGCGCGCTTGCCGCGAGAGGCTCACGAAGTTTTTTCTGTAGAATTACTAAAACATGTAATGAGCCGAGCATTTTTTTGGAGATTATATATTCTGAATTATAAAAACAAAATAAAGAAAGGAAATAAAAATGTCTGATAAAAACAGAATGGCTCGTGTTGACGAAGAGCTTCGCGAGACAATAAGTAAAATAATTGACCAAGAATTGTATGATCCAAATTTAACTGGAATGATAAGTGTAAGTTCAGTTAAAACCACGCCAGATTTAAGATATTCTCGCGTTTTTGTAACAATGATTGGTTGTAAAAGTCAAAAAGAAAATTTAGCAATATTAAAAAAATCAAGTGGGTATATTAGATCTTTAGTTGCTAAAAGAGTAAATTTAAGAATAACACCAGAGCTTGTTTTTGAATTTGATGATAGTATTGAATATGGTGCAAAAATTGATAAAATTTTAAAAGATATGAAATTAAGTGATTAAAGATTTAGAATCTGAAAGGAGCTATAAAATGACTTTAGACGAAATTTTAAAAGAAATTAATAATTCAAAATCATTTGTAATTACTGCTCATGAAAATCCAGATGGTGATGCAATTGGAAGTTGCTTAGCTTTTGCTACAGTCTTAAAAGATTTAGGAAAAACAAAAATTGATGTTTTATTTAAAGAATATCCACCAATTTTTAATTCACTTCCAAATTGCGATTTGATTAGAAAAGAGGCTAGTTTAGAACAATATGATATGGCTATCGTTTTAGACTGTCCAGATTTAAAGAGAGTTCACAAAGATTATCATAAATATTTTGAAAGTGCAAAAGTTACAGTTGAATTTGACCATCACTTGAAAAACGCAATGTTTGCTGATTTAGATGTTGTAAATCCAGCTAGTCCAGCTTGTGCAGAAATTTTAGTTTCAAGTTTTAGATATATGAATCTTGAAATTACAAGAGATGTAGCTACTTGTTTAATGGCTGGAATTATTACAGATACAGGTGGTTTCAGATTTAATTCCACAACAAGAGAAACTTTTGAATTTGCTGGTTGGGCTCTATCAAAAGGAGTTAATATTCCAAAAATTTATAAAGAAACTTTAATGACTAAATCTAAATCACAATTTGAGGCTGAAAAGCTTGCTGTAGATAGATTAGAATTTTATATGGATGACAAAATCACTTTTACATATATGACTAAAGAAGATGAGAAAGCTTTAAACATACAACCAGGAGAGTTTGACGGAATAGTTGGAATAGGAATTACAATTAAAGATGTTGAAGTTGCTATTTTTGCTCGTGAAAGAGATGATGGATTTAAAGTTTCTTTCCGTTCAAATAATATTGATGTTGCTGACATTTGTGTATTATTTGGAGGTGGAGGTCATAAATTAGCTGCTGGTTGCACAATTGACGCAAGCCTAGAAGACGTTAGAAAAGCTGTTATTGAAGAAACAAAAAAACATTTGGAAAATAAATAAAATGGATGGAATAATTATAATAAATAAGCCAAAAGGCTTTACATCACAAGATGTTGTATCAAAAGTAAAAAAAATATTAAATGTTAAAAAGGCGGGACATACTGGAACACTAGATCTACTAGCAACAGGAGTTCTGCCTGTTTTGCTTGGAAATTATACAAAACTTTCTAAATATTTAATTGACCATGATAAGGTATATAGAGCAAAAGTAAAGTTTGGAGAAAAAAGAGATACTGGCGATTTAGAGGGAAAAGTTGTGGAAATCTCTGATAATAAAATTTATGATGTTCAAAAAATTGAAGAGGTTCTAAAATCAATGGTAGGAAAGAGTTTTCAAACTCCTCCAATGTATTCTTCTATAAAAATAAATGGAAAGAAACTTTATGAATACATAAGAAACCGGTGAGAGTGTAGAGGTTCCGGAAAGAGAAATTGAAATTTACAAATTAGATTTTTTAAACTTTTATGAAGATGAACAGGTTCTAGAGTTTGAAGTTAGTTGTTCAAAAGGAACTTATATAAGAACACTTTGCGAAGATATTGCGAAAAAGCTTGGAACTGTTGGAGTTATGATAGAATTAAATCGTATTCAAGTTGATAAATTTAAACTAGAAGACTCATTAAGTTTTGAAGATTTAGAAAATAACAAAAATAATATTGATAAGTTTTTAATAAGAATGGAAGAAGTATTTAAGAACTTGTCAAAAATACATTTAGAAGAAAATAAAAGAATTTTATTTTTAAATGGAGTTAAGTTAAAAGTACTTGAAAAATTTTCTGATGGAGTATATAATATCTACTGTGAAAATTATATCGGTTTAGGAATAGTCGAAAACGGATATTTAAAAAGAGATATTGTAGAAAAGGAGAATTAGAATGAGGAACTTAATTGATATTAAAGACCTATCAGTAGAAGAAATCGATAATTTGATTAAAGTAGCTAATGACATTATCGCAAATAAGGAAAAATATTCCCATAAATGCGATGGAAAAAAATTAGCTACTTTATTTTTTGAACCAAGTACAAGAACAAGGCTAAGCTTTGAATCGGCTATGTTAGAGTTAGGTGGAAGTGTTTTGGGATTTTCTGAAAGCTCTTCAAGTTCAGTTTCAAAAGGGGAGTCTGTTTCAGATACTATAAGAGTTGTGGGATGTTACAGTGATATAATTGCTATGAGACATCCAAAAGAAGGAGCACCTCTTGTTGCTTGCCAAAAATCAGTTGTTCCAATTATTAACGCTGGTGATGGTGGCCATAATCACCCAACTCAAACACTTACAGATTTACTAACTATAAGTCGTGAGAAGGGAAGATTAAATGACCTAACAATTGGACTTTGCGGAGATTTGAAATTTGGAAGAACAGTACACTCTTTGATTACAGCAATGTCAAGATATAAAGGAATCAAATTTGTACTTATCTCACCTGATGAATTAAAGCTTCCAGACTATGTTATAGAAAATGTTTTAAAGAAAAACAATATTGAATATTGCGAAACAAAGAAAATTGAAGAATATCTTCCAGAGCTTGATGTTTTATATATGACAAGGGTTCAAAAAGAGAGATTTTTCAACGAAGACGACTATGTAAGATTAAAAGATTATTATATTTTAAATAAAGCAAAATTAGAAACTGCAAAAAAAGATTTATCAATATTACATCCGCTTCCAAGAGTCAATGAAATTAACACAGATGTTGATGATGACCCTAGAGCCAAATATTTTGAACAAGCTTTAAATGGAAAATATATTAGAATGGCGCTAATTTTGATGATGCTAGGAATAAAGTAGGAGGTAAAATATGAATATTGATAGTATAAAAAATGGTTATGTTATAGATCATATAAAAGCTGGAAACGCTATGATTATTTACGAAGCGTTAGGTTTAAAAAATTTAGATTGCCAAGTTGCAATAATTAGTAACGCAAAAAGCAAAAAAACTGGAAAAAAAGATATCATAAAAATTGACAAGAATATTGATTTAGACTTTGATAAACTTGGATTTTTAGATCCAGAAGTTACTGTAAATATTGTTAAGGATGACAAAATTATAGAAAAAAGAAAACTTGAATTGCCTGAAAAGATTGTAAATGTTGCTAAATGCAAAAATCCAAGATGTATAACTTCTGTTGAAAGAGATTTAGATCAAATATTTATTTTAAGTGATAAAAAGAATAAAGTTTATAGATGCAAATATTGTGAAATGAGTTTAAAATAGAAAAAGCCCTAGATTCAAAAGTCTAGGGCTCTTTTGTTGCTAGTTAAAATTAGCAACAGCCTCCGCTTCTACCATTGTTATTTCCGTTTCCACAGCAGCAGAACAATACTAATAAGATTAAGATAATCCATAAGCATTCTCCATCAAATAAGCCACATCCTCTGTTTTCTGACATAAAAAAGTTCCCTCCTTTTGATATTGATTTAAGTATTGTTTTAAATCTTTGGTATGTTATATACTATTCAATATTAAAAAAAGTGTGAAAAACATTATTTTAATTAATCATAAAATAATAAAACGACTATCATTGTACTGCTTATTTTAGCTGGAGTATCTCTAAACGCAATTATAGGGGATAATGGAATTTTGACTCAGGCGATGAATGCTAAAGATTTATCAGAAGAAGCTCAAAGAAGAGAAGATTTAGAATATATAATATTTGATTATAATACTAATGTAGCTAGTGGAGGTAGTGATACCTCTTTTACAAATTTTCTATCAAATATGAAAGATAAAGGAAAAATAGAAGATTATATTTATTA
>CANPWV010000033.1 GCA_947585105.1 uncultured Clostridia bacterium | reverse complement strand
GAATTAGATAAAATAAATATGGACGAATATGAACAAGATATGGCTTTAAGAAGAGAGATGTTTTTACATGACCAAGCATCAATGAAAAGACATGCATATGAAGATGGAGAAAAAGCCGGATTTGAAAAAGGAGAAAAATCAGGTAAAAAAATAGGTGAAAAATTAGGCGAACATAATTCAAAAATAAAAATAGCGAAAAGTATGATTAAAGATAAATTAGACATTAAATCTATAATGAAATATACAAGGCTTTCAAAAGAAGAAATAGAAAAATTAAAATAGTAAATACATAATTAAAGAGCGATTTATAAGTCGCTCTTTTTTGTTTATAAATAATTCGTCAAAAAATAACAAAACGACTATCATTGTACTGCTTATTTTGGCTGGGGTATCTCTAAACGCAATAATTCGGGGATAATCGGAATCATAACTCAGGCAATGAGCGCAAGTTTTATTCAAGAAATGACAGCTGTTCAAGAAGCTTTTGATATGTGGAAGGTAAATCATTATGATGATAGTAAAATACCAACAAATGGAATAGTTCAAGCAAAAGATGTAAGAGGAAACGGCAGATTATATGGAGAAATAGCGTATTATAGAAGATGGTCAGAATCAGAAGATGGAAAAAGACCAGAAAAAGATGTTTTAAATAAAAATTGTTTCGATGATTATGATGGAGATTTATTAGTAGTACCAAGAGGAATAGAAGATTTATATTATTTAAATAATAAAGAAGTAGGAATAAATAATGATAAAGTATATATAATAGATGCTGTAAATAGTATGATATATAGGGTTTCAGGATACACGGTAAAAAATGTAGATGTACATAGTTTATCAATGTATAGAGAAGTAACAGGTGGAAGTTTGGATGTACAATTTGCTTCAGCAGAAGTAGAAGGTGGAGGAGATAATATAAAATATGCTGGAGAAAAATATTATAAAGATAAAAACGGAAATTATGTAGATGAAAATGGAAATCCACTAAAAGATGGAGAAGAGCCAATAGTAAATCCTTATGGATTTGAATTATATACAGATTTTAGAACTAACAATATATACAAATTATATAACAATGGAGAACTTTATGGAAAAGGAATAAAGGGAACACAGTTAAATACATCACCAGAAAAAATGGCGGAAATTAATGTTTCAAAATTTTCTGAGTTTAATATACCAAGTCAGGTTAGTGGTTGTAAAAAAATTATATCTGGAAGAGGAACAGTATATTTTATAGATAAAAATGATTATCTCTGGGCTCTTGGAGATAATACTTGTAATAAATTAGGATTAACTAAAGATGAGCAAATAGAATATACAGGTCGTGAGGCAGTTAAATTAAATGTTGATAATAAAAAAGTTAATATGTGTTGGGATTTTGGTCCTTTTATATATGTTAGAACTGTTGACAATTCTTTATATTCTATGGGAGGAAATTTTACTGACAGACAGTCTTATATTTTAGGAAATGGTAGTACTGATGAATTAGAAACATTTACAAAGATTAATTTTGAAAAGGTTGATAAAATTGAATACTTTGCTAGTTGTTGGACAGGAAATGGCAATAGGAGAATGATAATGTGTTGTTCAGATAAAACATATTATGCTTTAGGTATAAGTGCTAGCATGCTTAGTGGCGCTGGAAATAGAAATGAAAACTATAAGTTTTTTACACCTATATTTGATGGTTGGAGTTATGTTTTTGACTCTAGTCAAAATAAATATGTTAGAGATGTTTATAATGAAAATGCTAATATTGCTGAAGATATTAAAAAAGTTTGTCCTGATATGTGGGCGATTAATATATTAAAAGTTGATAATACTCTTTGGCATTCAGATGACTTTAATATATCAAAGTTTAGTGATGATACTATAGGTTCTAATATTAAAGATATATTCTCTACTAATGATCGTATTTTTTGTATTAAGTATGATAATACAGTTTGGGCAGAGACTAGTGACAGAGATTCTGTAGGTATGGGTGATATAAATATAACTACACCGACAAAAATTAAACTTCCAGAGGATTTAGTAAATTCTGGAATAAAAGAAGTATTTTGTAATTTATATGCGGTTTATTATTTGGGCAATAACGGAGTTATATATGGTTCTTCGGCAGATATTAATTATTTAGGCACAGAAATAAATGAACATAAGGTTATAAAAATTCCAAATAGTCCTAAAATGGAAACATTTTATGAATTAGTAATAAATGTTAATGATGTTAATGGGACAGGAGTGATTTTTAAGGGAGATGATGGAAAATTATATTCTATAGGAAATTCAAATATTATGTTTGGAAATCTTATATTAGAAAAAGACTGGACTCCTATAACAGATAAAAAGGTTAAAAAAGTAGTTGTTGGCGAATATAATTCTCTTGCAATAATTGATTTTAATGATGATTTATATGTTTGTGGAGAAGATGGAAGAATTCTTGGTTTAAATATTTCTACTTCTTCAAAAGTTCCAAATCTAACAAAAGTTGATGATCCATTAATAAATGGAAATGTTTCAGATGTAAGCTTTTCTGATGGAACAATGAATGTTTTATTAAAAAATGGTGATTTATATGCAACTGGTTTGTTTAGTCTTACGAGTTCTGCAGAATGGCCTAATGGAACATGTCCTGGATGGAGTGAGTTAGAACATCATTATAAATTAGTGAAAATAAATATTCCAGAAGCTATTTTTATAAATTCTAATGAAAAAGAGCATGTTGCAATTGCAGATAATAAAATATATACATGGGGATTTAATTATTATAATTCATATTATGAGTATAGTAGTACACCTATAGTTTCGAAATTTAATGAAATTGTCGAAGGAAAAGATGTAAAGAAAATATTTATTTCTAAACCAGTATCAATAGTATTATTAAATGATGGTCAAATTTATATAGATGGTGGTGTTTATGGTGTAAACTATGGATTTACTGGAGTTGGTCTCGGAAATGGTTTTTTAGAGAATAAATCTTCTTCATTTGAAAATAAAAAAATTACAGATTTTTCTTCAGGAATGAATGTGGCGATGTTTTTGGCTGATAGTGGTGAAATATATGGTTATGGATGTAAAAAATATCTAGGAATTAATGATGATTCTAATGTAATAACAGATGAAATTCAAAAATTGTCAATAGGAAAAAATGGAGAAAAAGTTTCACAAGTAGTAGTTGGTAATACGTGCGCTTTTGCCGTTACAGAGGATGGGAAAGTATATGGAACAGGTAGCAATTCTTATGGAACTTTGGGAAGATGGATTGGAATTGATAGAAAATCTCCAAATTCTCGTTATAAAACAGCTTTTGAATGGGTAGAATGCCCAGAACTTGAGATATAAAAATTTTAAATGTTAAAAAAATTTTGCATAATTTTTTCCTTTTTTGTCATAATAAGAGTAATTCTATTGATAAAAGGAGGAAAATGAAGTGAAGGCAACTGGTGTTGTTAGAAGAATTGATGATTTGGGTAGAGTTGTTATTCCAAAAGAAATTCGTAAAGTACTTAGAATTAAGGAGGGTGATCCTCTTGAAATATTTACTGATCAAAATGGAGAGGTTGTTCTAAAAAAATATTCTCCAATTGGAGAGCTTTCAGAATTTGCTGGGGAATACGCTGAAACTCTTTCTAAAACTACAGGTCATATTGCTTGTATCACAGATAAAGACACAGTTATAGCTGTTTCTGGTGGTAGCAAAAAGGATTTTTTAGAAAAAAATTTAAGTAAAGAACTTGAAGAGGTTTTAGAAAATAAAGAGGTTTTTAAAAGCAAGGAAAACAATGAGATTTCTCTTCCAGTAACAGAAGGAGAAGGAAAACAAAGAATTTATAATTCACAAGTTATCTATCCTATAATTTCTGATGGAGATGTAATCGGAAGCGTAATTTTAATTGCTAAGGATGCCTCTAAAACAATGGGAGAGCCAGAATATAAAGTAGCCCAATCAGCAGCTGGATTTTTAGGTTCACATTTGGAAATTTAAAAAATATATTGACTTTTAGAAAAAAAAGATGTATTATTAAACTACAAATTTAATTTAAACGTTGACGAGACGAGTAAAATATGAGTCGCTTGTAGGGAGAAATGGTGGTGCACTGAAAGCCGTTTTAAGTAGATATATTTGAAAACTACCTCTGAGTTTAAACGAGTAGCTTGCGTTAAAAGCTATCAAATTAAGTTAAAATAAGGATGGAACCGTGTAAAAAAACACTCCTTAATCTGAAAGATTAAGGAGTGTTTTTTTACAAAAAATATATAAGAG
Organism: uncultured Clostridia bacterium; assembly: GCA_947585105.1. Classification (GTDB taxonomy): domain Bacteria; phylum Bacillota; class Clostridia; order TANB77; family CAG-508; genus Scatovivens. The sequence continues at coordinate 11,542 of CANPWV010000033.1, read as the reverse complement.
GAGGAAAAAAGAAAGTATGTTTAATATCAAATTACATGGCGGAAAAACATTAGATGTCGAGGAGTCAAGCTTTTGGCACACAACATCACACATTATGGCTCAAGCCGTAAAAAGATTATATCCAGAAGCAAAACTTGCAATAGGACCATCAATTGAAAATGGATTTTATTATGATTTTGATGTGGAAAAACCATTTTCAGATGAAGATTTAAAATTAATTGAAGAAGAAATGAAAAAAATCGTAAAAGAAGACTATGAGCTAGAAAGATTTGAGCTTCCAAAAGAAGAAGCTTTAAAATTAATGAAAGAAAAGGGCGAACCTTATAAAGTTGAATTAATCAATGATTTACCAGAAGGTGAAGTAATTTCTTTTTATAAACAAGGCGATTTTGTAGACCTTTGCAAAGGACCACATATTCCAAGTACAGGAAGTGTAAAAGCTATCAAATTATTGAGTGTAGCTGGTGCTTATTGGAGAGGTAGCGAAAAAAATAAAATGTTACAAAGAATTTACGGCGTTTCTTTCCCAAAGGCAAGTCAGCTTGAAGAACATTTAGCTTTACTTGAAGACGCAAAAGAAAGAGATCACAGAAAAATTGGAAAAGACTTAGATTTGTTCTTTACAGATCCATTAGTTGGTGCTGGACTTCCGATGTATTTGCCAAAAGGAGCTACAATAAGAAGATTGCTTGAAAGATATATTCAAGATAAAGAATTAAGACTTGGTTACTCTCATGTGTACACTCCTGATTTAGCCAATGTTTCATTATATAAAACATCAGGCCACTGGGAGCACTACAAAGATGATATGTTCCCAATGATGAAAATGGAGAACGAAGAATTAGTTTTAAGACCTATGAACTGCCCACATCACATGTTAGTTTATAAACATAAACTTCGTTCATATAGAGATTTACCAATTAAAATTGGTGAGCTTGCTCATGATTTTAGATATGAAGCTAGCGGTAGTGTTTGTGGACTAGAAAGAGTTCGTCAAATGTGCCAAAATGATGCTCACCTTTTTGTAAGACCAGATCAAATCAAAGATGAAGTTGGAAAAGTAATTAATTTAATATTTGAAGTTTATATTAATGATTTCGGATTTTCAAGAGATAGCTTCAAATTTAGATTATCTTTAAGAGATAAAGCTAATAAAGAAAAATATATTGATAATGACGAAATGTGGGAGACAGCTGAAAATCAATTAAGAGAGATTTTGAAAGAATTAAAAATTGATTTTTACGAAGCTGAAGGAGAAGCCGCTTTTTATGGTCCAAAGATTGATATTCAAATCAAGACTGCGCTTGGACATGATGTAACAATTCCAACTTGCCAATTAGATTTCGCACTTCCTGAAAGATTTGATTTAAGCTTTATTGGGGAAGATGGAAATCCTCATAGACCTGTTGTAATACATAGGGCAATTTTAGGAACTTCTGATAGATTTATTTCATTCTTGATAGAAGAAACAAAAGGACATTTCCCATTATGGCTTGCACCAGTTCAAATTAAGCTTTTACCAATTGGAGAAAACCAAATAGAATATTCTAAAGAGATTCAAACTAAGTTAATTAGCGAAAATTTAAGAGTAGAGCTTGATGATAGTGAAGAAAAAATTGGCTATAAAATAAGACAAGCTCAGCTTGAAAAAGTTCCATATATGTTGATTTTAGGTCAAAAGGAAGTTGATTCAAAAACAGTAGGTGTTCGTTCATCAAAAGCCGGAGACTTAGGTGCAATGAGCTTGGAAGATTTTATTAAAAAAGTTAATGATGAAGTGAATAAAAAGCAAAGATAAGGTTATAATAATTTTAAATTATAATTCTTAGAGTAGATGAGAATTTTAATTGTTGATTTTGAATAAAAGTGGAGGTGCTTTTAGTATGTCAGAAAAAAAGAATAATAACAAAAATTCTCAAAGCAATAATAACAATAGCAAAAACAATAATAACAATTAATTTAAAAGCTCTTGTGTTTGAGTTTAACACAAGAGCTTTTTCTTTTAAAAATTATTATAATTAAATTCATCAACATACCATTTTCCATCTATTTTTACAATTGTAAATTTATCTTCTTTTTGATATGTCTTATTATAGGCTTCATCAAATGGATCCCAGCTTTCTCTAAAAGTTCTAACAGCTGTACATGAAATTTTATTTTCAGATTCTTCTATGTCTTTAAAATCAACTCTTTTTAGATATTCGCCGACATTAATATCTCCAGCTGTTACATAAACTTCGCCATTTTCTTTATAAACAAATAAATCCATTTCTTTTTTATAAGTATCAATTGAGTTTTCTGTGTAGATTTCTGATAATTCATCAAAATTTTCTACCAAAACTTCGCTACTATTATAGATTTCGTCTCTATCATAATCAATATTGTATATTTCAAAACTTTCCATCATTTCATAATAAATATCTGATAAAATTTCTTCAGGCTTTGTTTCTTCATATTTGCAAGATACGATATGATAAAGATTTGTAGGCTCATCATATTCAATAGTTAAAATCTTATGAGAAAGTTTATCTTTTTGATCTAGAATATTTTCAAATTTCTTATCTTTTAAACTTGAAACAGAAATGATAGGTGTTGAGCCATCATCACCATTTATAAGATAATCATAATTATTAAAAATTGTAAAATCATCATTTTCGTTTTCATCATCACCATAAGAAAAATATAGTGAAATTACATAATCGTAAAGTGAGACAGTATAAGTATTTCCAGATTTTTTGATTCCATCTATATGATAATTATAATAAAATTGAACATCAAATGATGTAGGACCATATAAATTTCTGTAAGAATTATATCTCATTGAAACAGAGCCTTCTGGAAATTTTTTCTTTAAATTATTACCATAAAGAATCTTTACAATTTTTGAGATATCTTCATAAGTATAGCCATATTCTTGATTATTTTGATCGTGATATTCATCATCATGATTCCAAACATATTGATTTACATTTTCCCAAAGCCAGTCTTCATCGGCTTCATTTATATCGTCAAATTCAGGAATTAAGAAAGTTCTTCCATAAATATCTGAAAGATATTTTTTAAGTTCAGAATAATCTTCTTTTTTTGGTTTATCAATAAATTTTTTATAAACCAAAAAAGTTATAATTGATAAAATGACTATTATAACAAGTAAAATTAGTATTTTAAAAAATTTTTTCATAGAAATTTCTCCTTTATTTGAAACTAAATGACCTTTTTAAATATCTTAATATATAGATAGAAAAATTTCAATGAAAAAATTAATATTTTTCAAAAAAATAAAGATAATAAAAATAAGGAAAAGGAGAAAAAAACAGGAAATGTTAAAGAAATTTTTAAAAGTTTTATGTGTTATTATATTATTTTTTATAGTAGCTGTTGATATAATGTTTTTTGTAGAATTAAGAAAAACAAACGGAAATTCAGTAAAAGCAGCAGTTCGGAGTTTTAAAAAATGTTGCTGAAAATTTTGCTGAAACAGTTACAAATTCAGAACCTATATATATTTTATTGTTAGGTCAAAATAATGATCTTGGTCAAACTCTTACAGATACTATAATGGTCTTAGGCTATAATCCGGAAACTCAAGAAGCTTTTACTATTTCAATTCCAAGAGATACATTTGTGGGTCAAAATATTTCTCTTGCTAAAGCGCAAGATAGAATAAACTCTATTTACAAAAAGAAATCTCCCGAAAAGATTCTAAATAAAGTAAGTGAACTTACAGGCCTTGATATAAAATATTATGTTACAGTTAATAATGAAGCTTTAATAAAACTAGTTGATATTATAGGAGGAGTGGAGTTTGATGTTCCTATTGATATGAATTATGATGATAAAACTCAAAATTTGCATATACATTTAAATAAAGGAGTTCAAAAAATTGACGGAAAAAAAGCAGAACAGCTTTTAAGATTTAGGCACAACAATAATGGAACAAGTTACTCGTATGAATATGGAGACAATGATTTTGGAAGAATGAAAACTCGGAAGAAACTTCATTAAAGCCGTTTTAGAGCAAACTTTACAAGTGAAATCTATAAATGAAATAAAAGAAATAATAAAACTTGGTTTTGATAATATTGATACAAATTTAGGAATTGATTATATTTTTTCATATTTAGTATTTATTACAGACTTTAACCCTGATAACTTACAGTTAGAACAACTTCCAGGCGAATCAATTTACTCAAATGGTGTATGGATTTTTAAAGCAAATGAAGAAGAATCAAGACTTTTGTTTGAAAATGTGAAATTTTAGAAAATTTTTCAAAATAAGTATTTACTTTTTAAAAACGTAATGATATGATGTTGCTGAAATTATAGAAGAAGGGGGAGGTATTATGGCTGGGTCAAAAAAAAGTGTTGTAAGAAATTACATGTACAACTTGATTTATCAAATTTTGATATTAATACTTCCACTTATCACAACTCCTTATCTATCAAGAGTTTTAGGACCTGATGGAGTAGGAATATATGGATATACTTATTCTATTGTAACATATTTTGTTTTGTTTGGGTCTCTTGGAATTGCGCTATATGGTCAAAGAGAAATCGCTTATGTTCAAGATAATCCTACAAAGAGAAAGAAAATATTTTTAGAACTGGTTTTATTTAGGTTTATTACTTTATCAGTTGCTATTTTAGTTTATTGTTTAGCTTTTATAAGAGGAAAGCAATATCATAATTATTACTTGATTTTACTTATAGAACTTATTGCTGCTGGATTTGATATTAGCTGGTTTTTTCAAGGAATAGAAGAATTTAAGAAAACTGTTTTAAGAAATGTTTTAGTAAGAATTATAAGTGTTAGTTTAGTTTTTATAATTGTTAAAAATGCTGGAGATTTATGGAAATTTATATTAATATATTCACTTGCTGATCTTTTAGGAAATTTGCTTTTATGGTTTTATTTACCAAAATATTTAAAAGGTGGAAAAGTAGGAAAATTAAATCTAGGAATTCATTTTCTTCCTCTTTTAATGTTATTTATTCCACAAGTGACCACAAAAGTTTATAATTTATTGGATACAACTATGCTTGGAGCAATTATATCAGATAAATCAGAAACAGGTTTTTATGACCAGTCACAAAAAGTAATTAGACTTTTAATAACAATTGTAACTTCACTTGGAGTTGTTATGATTCCTAGAGTTGCTAATGTTTACGCAAGTGGAGATAAAAAACAAATTAATAAATATATCAAAAATTCATTTACATTTGTATTTTTTATCTCATTTCCAATGATGTTTGGAATTGCTTGTATTGCTAAGAAATTTGTTCCAATATTTTTTGGAAGTGGTTATGATAAGGCTGGGTTACTTATTATAATTTTCTGCCCAATGATTTTACTTATGGGAATCGAAAATGTAATTGGCTCTCAATATATGTTGCCAACAAAGAAACAGAAGAAATATACTATTTCTGTTGTGATAGGTGTTATATCAAACTTTATTTTAAATTTGATTTTTATACATTTATGGAGTTCTGTTGGTGCTTCAATTGCTACAATATTATCACAAATTATTGTTGATGGAATTCAGATTTATTATGTAAGACACGATATTAAGTGGCTTCCACTAATTAGAATTGCCGTAAGATATTTTATAGCTAGTCTTGTAATGTTTATCACTTGTCTATTAGTAGGATTAATTGTTGGTAACCAAGTTTTAGAAATGATTTTACAAATAATCGTTGGTATAGGTGTATATGTTGGTATGCTTATATTATTTAGAGATAAATTTTTAAATACTATTATTGAAAAAGTAAAAGGAAAACTATCAGAATTTAAATTAAGATTCCAAAATTAACTTTTTACTTTAGAAAGAGGTACTTATGAAGAAAAAAATTATAGCTTTTTTCTTAGCTGTCTTAATACTTTTTGTGGAGTCGTATTACACATTTGCGGCTACAAAAGTTGAACTGACAAATCAAAAAAGTGAATTAGATGATAAGATTTCATCAACTAAAAATCAGATTGATCAGGTTGAAGAAAATTTATCTGGGGCGATTAAAGAAGTTCAAGACTTGGCTAGCCAAATTGCTACATACGAAAGTGCAATATCAGAATTAAATAATAAAATTGAAACTGTTTCTAATGACATAACAAAGTCTGAAAATGATATTGCTCAAAAAGAAAAGGAAACTAACGAAAAACAGGAATTGCTTAATAGAAGATTAATCGCAATATATGAAAGTGGAAATGTTTCTTATTTAGATATGTTACTTACATCTAGCGATTTATCTGATTTTCTTTCAAAATATTACTTGATTTCTGAGATTGCTGAATATGATACAAATTTGATAATATCATTAAAAGAAGCTAAAGAAGAGCTAGAACAAGCTAAAATTAAATTAGAAGAAGATAAAAAATCTTTAGAAAACGCTAAACAAGAGCAAGTTGAAAAACAAGACACTTTAAAGAAAATCAAAGCTGAAAAAGATTCAAAAGTAGCTAGCTTGAACAGCGAAGAAAAAGCTTTACAAGATGAGTTAGAACAATTTGAGAGAGATAAGAAAAAAATAGAAGCAGATCTTGCTGAAATAGCTAAACAAGAGGAAGAAGCGTTAAGAAAAGCCAACGGTGGAGTTATTCCAAATTTACCTCCAAGCGCTTGTGGTTACATATTCCCAATTCCTGGATTTTCAAAAGCAAATATTGCTACCAAAACCTTCCCATCATATTCAGGACATACTGGTGTTGATATAAATATTAATGTTCGTGGAAAACAAGTTGTTGCTGTAAAAGATGGAACTGTTACTAAATCAGAGGCTATGACTGGAAGTATTCCAAATTATGGAACAGATGGAAATTATGTTGGTTCATATAGAAGCTTTGGTGAATATATTGCTATAAATCATCATGATGGAACTATGACATATTATTGCCATTTAAGAGCTGGTTCTAGAATGGTTTCTGTTGGCCAAGAAGTAAAACAAGGACAAGTTATTGGCTATGTTGGAAACACAGGAAATTGTCAGCCAAGACCAAGTCCATCAAATCCTTACGCTGGAACACATTTACATTTTGAAGTTCATGTTTTAAGGAATGGATCGTGGCCTGTAGTAAATCCATTAGGTTATTTACCAGGATAAAAATAAAATTTAGAGGCTGGTTGGTATTTTATAATACTAACTAGCTTTTTGTTAGAGGTTAATATGGAAAGAAAAGTACCAGAATTTTTAACTAAAAAGATATATGAGGAATATGACGAAAACGAAGCAAATTCGATAATATCAGGATTGCAAGAAGAAAAGAAAACAAGTTTTAGATTAAACAGAATAAAAACAGATATTTTAGAAGTAGAAAATGTTTTAAATGAGAACAAAATTAGTTTTGAAAAGCCTGATTTTTTGGAAGATGGCTATGTTGTAGAAAAGGAATTTGAAAAAGATTTAAGAAATCTTAAAATTTATAAAGATGGAAAAATCTATCTTCAAAGCTTATCTTCAATGATTCCAGTATTAGTGTTAAATCCACAAGAGAAAGAAAATATTTTAGATATGTGTTCAGCACCACGGAGGAAAAACTACTCAAATAGCAAGTTTAACTGAAAATAAAGCTTTTATTACAGCTTGCGAAAAGAATAAAATAAGATTTGACAGGTTAAAATATAATTTGGAAAAACAAGGTGTAAAAAATTATAATTTAATGAACCAAGACAGTAGAGATTTAAGTGATTATTTTAAATTTGATAAAATCTTATTAGATAGTCCTTGTTCACGGATCTGGAACAGATAATATATTTGGAGAAAATTTTTCAGAAGAATTAGTAGAAAGAATTGTAAAAGTTCAAGAAAATCTTTTGAAAAAAGCTATAAAGCTTGTAAACAAAGGTGGAACGATAATTTATTCAACATGCTCTATTTTAAAAGATGAAAATGAAAAGATTTTAGAGAAAGTTAAAGATTTAGTGGAGATTATTCCGATAGAGGAAATTGAAGACAAAAATTTAAAATATTTAAAATCTACAAATGGAACTCTAACGATACTTCCAAATTCATATTATGAAGGATTTTTTATATCAAAATTAAAGAGGTTATAAATAAATATCTTGCGAGAATTATTAACGCTTGCGCTTATCATGGTTTATTTGCTCAGTATCGACGCTCGGACGGCTCCGCCTATCGGGACCCTACCCGATATCCTCGCTTTCTCATTCGCAAACAAACCATGCTCTCGCAAGCTGTATTATATATTAAAAATATTGAGATTGACAAAGCTTGAAAGATATAGTATAATTTTAATAGTTTAAATTGTTCGGAAATCATTTAAATATTAAGAAATTCTCTTGATTTTAAGAGAGTTTATTAAATTTTTAAAAAAACAAGTAGTTCGGAAAGAATCGAACATAAGATTAAGGAGAGAAAATTAAATATGAAAAATGAAAACAGAAAGCCTGAAAACTCTACAGGTGTTTTTTCGCGTAGTCAGAAAATTAAGAAAAAACTAAATTATAAACCTGTTGAATCTAGGGCTAATCAAAAGAAAAATTCTAGAGAAAATAACATGATGATTGTAAATCAAGAACAGAGAGCTTTATCAGTTATTAAGAAACAAGAAACAAGAATTAATAAAAATTATGGTGATAAGAAAATCCAAGACAGTATTTTTAAAAGAAGTAGTAAAGAAAATTTAAAAATCATTCCAATAGGTGGTATAGAAGAAATTGGAAAAAACATGACAGTTTTTGAATATGGAGATGATATTGTAATTGTCGATTGTGGTGTTGCTTTTCCAGAAGATGACATGTTAGGTATAGACCTTGTAATACCTGATTTTACTTATCTTGAGAAAAATAAGGAAAAGATTAGAGGTTTAGTAATTACTCATGGTCACGAAGATCATATTGGATCAATTCCATATTTCTTAAAACAAGTTAATGTTCCAATTTACGCTACAAAGCTAACTTGTGGATTAATTACAAATAAACTTGAAGAACATAATTTAGTAAATTCTACAAATATGAAAATTGTAAATCCGGGACAGACTATTGGTTTAGGAAAAATTAAAGTTGAATTTATCAGAAGCAATCATAGTATTCCAGATTCTGTCGCTCTTGCTATTCATACACCAGCTGGAACTGTTATTCATACAGGAGACTTTAAAATAGATTATACTCCAATTGATGGCTCAATCATTGATTTAGGAAGAATTGCGGAGCTTGGAAATAAAGGTATTTTAGCTCTTTTATCAGATAGTACAAACGCTGAAAGAAAAGGCTTTACAATGTCTGAGAGAAGTGTAGGAGAAGTATTAGATAAATTATTCGTAACAAAGAAAAGAATAATTGTTGCTACTTTTGCTTCAAATGTTCATAGAGTTCAACAAGTTGTAAATAGTGCAATTGCTAATAAAAGAAAAATCGCTATTTGCGGAAGAAGTATGGTAAACATGATAGAAACAGCGGTTAGACTAGGCTATATTGATGCTCCAGCAAATTTATTTATTGATATTGATATGATTTCAAATTATACAGACGAACAATTAGTTATTATAACTACTGGAAGCCAAGGAGAGCCTATGTCAGCGCTTACACGTATGGCAAACGGGGAACACAAGAAAGTTACTTTGACCCAAAATGATTTAGTAATTATTTCAGCAAACCCAATTCCAGGAAACGAAAAATTTGTTGGAAAAGTTATAGATGATTTGATGAGATTAGGTGTAGAAGTTGTTTATAATTCATTAATGGATGTCCATGTTTCAGGTCACGCTTGCCAAGAAGAGCAAAAATTAATGATAGCTTTGGCTAAGCCAAAATACTTTATTCCAGTTCATGGCGAGTACAGACAATTAATTGCACATAGTGAAACAGCAAAACAACTTGGATACACATCAAGTAATATCTTTATTACTCAAAATGGTAGAGTTTTAGAGTTAAATTGGCAAGAAGCTAAATTTACAGGAAATGTTCCAGTTGGAAAAATAATGGTTGATGGATTAGGTGTTGGAGATGTTGGAAATATTGTTTTAAGAGATCGTCAACATCTATCTTCAGACGGACTTATTATAGTTGTTTTGACTATGGATTCTGGAACAGGAGAAGTTATAGCTGGACCAGATGTAATTTCAAGAGGATTTGTGTATGTTCGTGAATCAGAAAATCTAATGGATGAAGTAAAACAAATGTTAAATGATTTGCTTTCAAATTGCTCAAAAGGCGAAATTAGAGATTGGGCAAGCATAAAAAATATGATTAAAGAAAATTTACGTTCATATATTTATCAAAAGACAAAGAGAAATCCAATGATTTTGCCAATTATTATGGAAGTTTAAATTACAGAATATAAGCCAAGAATTTTAAGATAAATCTTGGCTTGCTAAAATTTAGAGGAGTATTTTATGTCTGAATCAGATTTTTTAGAAAGAATAAAATATAATGGAAAATTGCCTTTAAAGAAAAAAATACCAAATGATTTGGATATGCAGGGATATTTGAGAATTGCTCTTATTGATGATAACGAAGATCTAATTCCTAATTTGAAAAGATATTATGATAATTTATATCCTATTCAAATAACTTTAGACAGGTTGCAAAGAGAGATTTTCAGAAAAAGAAGATTCTTAGAAGATTATGATATTATATTTGTAGATACAAGATATGATAATAAGAAAAGTGGAAATGAGAAAAAGTACGCAATAGATTTGCTTGACGAATATATGGCGATGAGTAAGCAAGCAAAAGATGGAATAAAAGAAAAATATATGATTTTGTTGAACCCAGATGATATGGAAAGAGAAGAAAGCGAGGCATCATACGTTTCTACAGATCTTTTAAGAAGCGACAGAAGGATTCATACTAGAGCAAGACAACTTAATTATTCTGAATATGGAATAGGCTTAGGAACTAAAGTCGAGAAAATGATTAAATTTGTTGAAAAAAAGGCAGAAGAGAAAAAGATATATTTATATAAAAAGCCTGAAATGACTTTAGACGAATGGAATTCTTATACAAAATGGCTTATTTCAAAAGTTAGAGAAAAAGTAGAAATTTTAAGAGCATATAATTTAAATGATGAAGAATATAATAAGTCAGTTTCTAGAGTTGAAAGTATGATTAATAGCGCCGAAGAAAAATTAATGAGTCAAAATGGAGAATTTCGTGATATAAATAGTGCTAAAGAATTTATAGATAATTCAATTTTAAAGCAAATTACAGATGAATCAAAAGGAATTTTTTTGTATGGACTTCATATTAATAATCTGGAAATTAGTAGAGAAGTACATAATTTAAATCAAATTTTTTTGATGGCAAAATATAAGTTCATGGAAAATAAAGTTCAAGAGACTCCTGACAAAGACGGGGAAGAAAGATAGGAAAGCCGTTTTTAAGAAAATGGCTTTCTTAAAAATATTTTTTAAAACTTGTTAGAAAAAAATAAAAAAAGTCTTGACAAAAAGAAATCAATAGTTTATAATTTATACTTGTCAGGGGTAAGAGAACTGATAGAACTTAAAATATTTGCAGGTGTAGTTCAATGGTAGAATTCCAGCCTTCCAAGCTGGCTATGCGGGTTCGATTCCCGCTACCTGCTCCAA
>CANPWV010000032.1 GCA_947585105.1 uncultured Clostridia bacterium | reverse complement strand
TATGAGAACTATTGAAGATATAAGAATGGAAGAAGTTGATAGAAAAATACAATTAGGTGCCGCTTATCAAGAAGGAAGCAAAGAACGTTCTCAAAAAATAGCTAAAGAGATGAAAAAACTAAACATGTCAATTGAACAAATTGCACAAATAACAGGTTTATCAAAAGAAGAAGTTGAAAAACTATAAAAGCAAAGCAAAAGATGTACACTAACATGTGTACATCTCTATTTTATTTTAAAATCCTGATTTTTCCTCAGGTCAAGATAGTTCGCCAAGTTTCGTTAAAGGCTTTTGGAACTGATTTCCAGATAATTTCAAAGCTTTTAATCTATTTGGAATTTGAAAACTTATTCCATCAACATTTCCACCTTTTTGATAATTTAAATAATAGAATAAATCTTCTACTTTATAAGTTCCGTCATCTATAGCCAAATCTCCAATTTTATTATTTATTAAATTTACATTATTTATTAATTAAAGGTTGAACCAAGCCTAAATCAATAGAAACACTACCCGGCATTATTAAATATCTTATTTTATCTAGTGTACAATTTTAATCACAATTAATTTATTTTATATATTTGTTGACTTTTTTAGTTTAACATATAATAATAAAAAAGAGAAAAGCACTAGGCTTCTCTCAATGATTTTTCAAAACACAAAAAGCTATTAGAAAAATCTAACAGCTTTTAATTCTATTTATTTAAAATTTCCTGTTTCTTTGTCCCATCCGACTGATGTTAATGGAGAATAATCTTTTATTAATTCATTAGGAAGTAAGATTATAGTTTTTAAATTTGGTGCAGTAGTTTTGAGTTTAGCTAATTCTTTTAAATTTTCTGTTTTCTTTTGAGTCTGTCCATCTTCTTCGAAAATCGGCTTCCCATCAGTAGTTTTATGTTTATAGACTTCTTCTATTGGGTTATTTGAAAGATTGAGAATTCCCTGGTCTGAAGCTAACCCACCATATTTATTGAAGTGCTGATACCAACCGCCTAGTTCTATGAACTGAGATAAGTTTTCTAAATTTGTTATTTGATTATTTGATAAATCTAAATTTTTAAGTGATGAATAACACTTAAGTCCACTAATATCTTTAATTTTACAAGAAGAAAGTGATAAATTTTCAAGATTCGTATTATTCTGTAAAAAACTTAAATCTCCCAATGTTGTACCTGTAATAAACAAACTTTTTAAGTTACACAAAGTACCAGTCCAACTTTCTTTTACAAATTTAAAATTTTCTTGATTTGACAATCCTGAAAAATTTATTTCATCCACACAAATCTTATTCAAATAACTTAATAAATCATAATCTAAATAATTTCCTGCCCTAATGTCAAACCAAATACTTCTAACTGAAACATTGTAATCCACAAATTGTTCCAACTGGTTTATGAGCCACACCGTAGCAGCATCACTCATACTCTGTGCCTGCCCAGAGTGCCCCAAAGTCACACGAAAATCCATTGACTTATTTTCAAAATTTCGCAAATCTAACAACTGGCCACAAAAACAAGCATCTAATCCTGTAAGTGAAGAGGGAAGGATAATACTTCCACCTCCTTGTATATACATGTTTGTTAATTTAGTACAATTTGTTAAATCTAACAAATCATCATGAACCAATCCGTTTGTTGTAAGATATGTTATTTCTGTACAATCTTCTAGTTGCTCAGCCAAAGTCTTATTAGTAATTCCAGCACCACAGTAGCCTGTATAACCAGCCACACCATTATAGCATCGAGCGCGAGAAATTGTTTCTTGCATACTCGTTAAATCAATATTAACATTATTACACTTAAAACTTTGTAAAGATGTTGCATATAAATCTAATCTTGATACTTCTGTACCAACAATATCCGTATCTTCAAACAAAAATTGTCTTAAATTTGTTTTTCCTTCCATCCAATTTAAAGTTTGAAGATTCCTACAACCAGTACAATTAAGCTCTATCAAACCATTATAACCGCTCAATAATTCATTAAATTCAGAATTTGTAAGTAAACTCCCACTTAAATCTAAATATTTAACTAATAATTTTTTACTACTTTCTAAATTTACAAGATATTTATAATTTTCTTTACCTTCAGGAGTTATATTTTCTAAACCTTTATATTTTAAATTTTCACTTGTAGTCAAATAATCTCCATAATTGGAATCAATGCTTTTATTAGTACCAGATATTCTTGTATATAAACTAGCTATTTGACTTACCGAAGATATTGAAAAATTCGGATTACCTTGAAGATAAAGATACTGCAAAGGCAAATCTTTTATATATTCTATAAATATTATATTATTGTTTGTAAGATTTAAATTTTTCAAATTTTTACAATTAACTAAAAATGAAAGCGAATCATTCTCTGAATTTTTTAAATCTTTATTTTCATTTATTCCTAATTTGTTATTTTGAGAATTTAAAAATTCAAGTTCACTCATATTTTGTATTCCATTTAGAACTTCTAAATTATTATATTCAGTTCTAAGAACTTTAACTTTTTTATAATTTATAAAACCTTTTAAATCTTTCAAATTATTATTATTTAAATATAAATAATTAACGGCGTTTTTTGTAACTCCAGAAAGTTCATCAAAATTTAGTCCACCAGAAATATTTGTTTCATTTATTGTTTTTTCAGATTTTTCAGAAGAAATTTTAATACTGTAGTAGTCAGTCCAATTTTCAAAATCAAGTGAAGACTCATTTCCGAACTACTCCAAAATATTTTAGATTCTTCAAATCATATTTTCCAATTCCTGTCGCTGACTTAGTACACATTTTTGCTACTTCACTATTATCAACATCTACTAAATATAATCTCTCTAATTTTGAACCTAATTTTCCTATCGGTGAATAATCTGATATATTACAATTTACTAATTTTATCTTTTTTAATATTGATGTATTTTCTATTCCTGACAAGCTTCCTGTATAATTTTTAAGTGTCAATTCTCCTAAAACAATAAAATTATATATATCTTTTAAATCTGTTAAACTGCTTCCATCCAAATCTAAGTTTGTTACATTTTTTACATCTTCTAATGTTGTTGATCTTCCGCCTGTTACTAATTCAGCAAAAAAACTGCTTTCAGGAAAAATTTCTCTAAAGCTATCATCAAAATCTAATTCATCTCTAGCTACTCCCATAATTGAATCAATTCCAGAAGAGCAATAATATACTTTCAAATTTTCTGTTACACCATATACGTCATTTAAACTTAAATAGTCTGAATATTCTCCATTTCCAGCTTCCCCACCAACTAAAACATCTTTAATATCATTAGGAAGTCCTTTTTTATTTATCAAATAAAGTGCGTGTCCTTCGCTATCAACCACATATTTTAAAACTCCAACAGAAGGTTTATAAAAATATTTTGAAGTTCCCTCAATATTTAATAAACCAATAATTTTGTTGTTTTCGTCTGATAATTCTCCATAATTTTCAACATATTTTTCTTGTAGAAATTCTTCTAACACCGCAATTCCATTTTCTATCTTAGCATTCATCGCGTTAGAAATGATTCCGTTATCCCCTATAATTGCGTTTAGAGATACTCCAGCTAAAATAAGCAGTACAATAATTGTCGTTTTATTCTTTTATGATGAAAAAATCACACTTTATTTTTTCAATAAAGTGTGACAATTTTAAAATTTATTTTGTTCCAAATATTCTATCTCCCGCGTCTCCTAGTCCTAGAACTATGTAAGCATCTTCATTTAATTTTTCGTCGATATGTGCGCAATAAATTTTTACATCAGGATGAGATTTTGTTACTCTATCTAATCCTTCTGGCGCAGCTATTATACAAAGAAATTTTATTTTCTTTACTCCTTTTTTCTTAAGCAAGTCTATTGCATCAATTGCGCTTCCACCAGTAGCAAGCATTGGATCTAAAATAAAAACTTCTTTTTCTTCTATATTTTTTGGTACCTTGAAAAAATAATTTACAGGTTTATGATCATTTGAATCATCTCTATACATTCCAATATGGCCAACTTTAGCGTTTGGTATAACATTTATAACTCCATCTAACATTCCCATTCCAGCTCTTAAAATCGGAACAAAAGCATATTTATCTTCATTCAATTTTTTTGTTTTCATTTTACAAATTGGAGTTTCTATAACTGTATCTTCTAGTTCAATATCTTCCATTGCTTTATAACAAAGAAAGCTTCCAATTTCATTAGCAAGTTCACGAAACTCTTTTGTTCCTGTGGTTTTACATCTTAAAATTCCTAATTTGTGAGTAATCAAAGGATGATTTAATTCAATAACATTTTCCATAAAAAACACCTTTACCCTTTCTCATGTTTTCATCATTTTATATCATATTTTATAAAAAAGCAACAAAAAAGATACTTAAAGATTATTCTAAAAGTATCTTTCTTGTAAATTATTTTCTTAAACCTAATTTTTGAACTAATTCTCTGTGTCTATTAATATCTTTCTTTGATAAGTAGTTTAATAGGTTTCTTCTTTTACCTACCATTTTTAACATACCACGTCTTGAATGATTATCTTTTGGATGTACTTTCAAGTGTTCTGTTAATTCTTTGATTCTTTCTGATAAAAGAGCAATTTGAACTTCTGGTGAACCAGTATCTTTTTCATCTCTTTTATACTCGTTAATGATTTCAGTTTTTCTTTCCTTAGTCATTTTCGTTTCCTCCTATTATATTTATTTGCCATAAACTGAGATTTAAGTAGGTTTTTTCTTAAACTAAGTATATGGTACTTTTAACGAAAATAATTATACATCAAAAATATCAAAAAATCAAGACTTTTTTATTAAAAATACTACTTTTGAGTTGCATAATACCAAACTGCAGCAATTATTATTAAAGCAACAACTACCATTACGATCCATATCCAAGCGTTTCCTGTCATTCCATTTCTTCCTGTTCCTTCATCTTGAATTTCTCCTGAAGCATAATTACCAGTTGTTCCAGCTACAGCTTTGTTGTCAGTTCTATCTTTATTGTCTTCATCTCCTAAATCTTCAATTCCTTCTTTTACATCATTTGCTCCATCCATTATTGTATTTCCTACATCTTTCATATCTTTCTTGATTTTATCTCCAGAATTTTCTGTTTCTCCTGATAAATCGTCTGTTTTTCTTTCTGTTTTATTCATTGAACTTGTAACTTCATTTCCAAGTTTTGTTGTAGTATTAGATTCTGCAAAACTTAAAGTTGTAAGAGCTAAGACAAATAGAACTGAAAAAATAATTGTTAAAAACATTTTCTTAGCCATAGTTTCCTCCTATATAAATGAAAATAAGATGTGATTTCACATCTCATTTTTATTATTTATAAATTTAAAATTTATATTCTTGAAAAATTTTCAAAATCATTTAACTAAAATTGTATTAAAGTTAGTATAATTGACCATTCCGAGTTTTCTATTCAAAGCTCTTTTTACAAATTTTACTTTGCAATAATCAACTGGAACAACAGACGAATTAGCTCCTTTACTATTTTCTTTAGCAAGTTTTGCAGCCTCATAAATTACATCTTCTGGAATATCTTCTTTTCCTTCTGTTTTAATAATTACATGGCTTCCATGAATTTTTTGAGCATGAAACCATAAATCTTCACGTGATCCAATACTAAAAGTCAAATAATCATTTTGACTATTATTTTTTCCTACTAAAATTCTATAACCTTTTACATTTATTTCTTGAATTTTAATTTCTTTTTTATTTTTTGAATTTTTCTTTTGATTTTCTTTTAAATTTTTACTTGTAAAATTCTCTGAAATCTCTTCATATATCTGTCCAATTTCTTCCATTGTTTTAGAGTTTTCTAATGAATAAATTATACTTTCAATATAATCAATTTCTTTTTCTGCTTCTTTTTTCTGAACAGAAACAATTTCTAATGTATTTTTTAATTTGTTATATTTTTTATAAAATTTTTCAACATTTTTACTTACATTATATTTTGTGTCTAAAGGAATTTTTATATTCTCATTTGTATAATAATTTAAAACTTCAACTTCTGGAAGATTTTGGTTATTGTTAAATCTATATAAATTAGCAGTTAAAAGTTCACCGTAAAGTTTATATTTGTCCATATTTTCGCACTCTTTTAACTTTTGATTTATATTTTCTAATTTTTTATAAACTTTTTTCAAAGATCCACTTATTATTTTTAAAAGATTACTTTTACTATTATTAAATAAATTTTTCTGTTCTTTTTCAAAATAGAAATTATCTAAGAAATTATTTACTTCTAATTTATCTTGAACTTCATCTGAATTTATTAATGTGTAATCTTTTCCTATAATATCAGGCTTTATATGGTTTGTATCAAAATTATTAATTAATTTTTTCAAATAATTATAAATTTTTTCCAAATTATCTAAATCGAAATTATTGTCATCTATTTCTAGAACTTCTAAAGTTTTCAAAATAAAATTTTTGCTAAAACCAATAAATACATCTGGTAATTTTCCAGATAATTTTTCTTCTGGACTTGATGAAACAACTTCTACAAATTCTTCAAAAGTCTCTATATCAATAAAGCTTGACTTTAAAATTGGAGTAAATGTAAATGGTGAAGCTGGAAGTCTTGGTCTTTTATCATCTTCAAAATGTTTTAAACAATCTATAATTATATTATTTTCATTAGTTAAAACAATATTACTCTGTCTATTCATAATTTCAACATATAATCTTCTTTTAACTAGCTCGTTAACATCATTTCTAGCTTCAAATTTAATTTCAATTGTACGTTCTAGGTCATAATTGCTAACTTCTAGAATTTTACTTCCACTTAAATATTTTCTAAGAAGCATGCAAAAATTAAACGGATTAGTTGGATTTGTTTTTAAATGTGTAGTTAAGTGAAGTCTACAACTTTCAGGCAAAACACTAATTAGCAAATTAAATTTCTCTCCATCTTTACAATACAAGTTTAAAACAATTTCATTTTTGTTAGGCTCATAAACTTTATTTACTTTAGAGCCTTTTAAAGCTTTATTTAATTCAGTTACAACAGATTTCGTTACAATTCCGTCAAACGCCATCTAAATCTCCATTTCATAAAAATAAAATTATAACTCATTTATTATACTTTTTGTATCTCTAGCTATCATTAGTTCTTCATTTGTTGGAACTACATAAACTTGAACTTTCGAACTTTCGCTTGAAATTTTAGCTTCTTTTCCTTTTTGATTATTAGCCTTTTTATCAAGCTCGACTCCAATTGGTTCTAAATATTTACAAATTCTTTCTCTTGTCTCAAGCCCATTTTCTCCAACTCCGCCAGTGAAAGTTATTACATCTACTCCACCTAAAGAAATCACATATTGTCCTATAAATTGAGCTATTTTATAAGCTTGACTTTCTAAAGTTAAAATTGATCTTTGATCACCCATATTATACCCATCTTCAATATCTCTATAATCTGAAGAAACTCCACTTACTCCCCAAGCACCAGATTGCTTATTTAACATATCTTCAATATCTTCTGGAGTTAAATTGTCTAACTTCATAATATATGGAATAATAGCTGGATCAATATCTCCACTTCTTGTAGCCATTGGGATTCCGAGAAAGTGGCGTAAGCCCCATTGATGTATCAATACTTTTTCCTCCATCAATTGCGCAAATTGATGAGCCTTGCCCTAAATGGCAATTTATAATCTTTAATTCTTCTATAGGCTTTCCAATGATTTCAGCGACTCTGTTTGCAACATATCTATGTGATGTTCCGTGAAATCCATATTTTCTAATTTTGTAAGTTGTATAATATCTGTATGGAATTTGGTAAATATACGCTTTTGGTGGCATAGTTTGATGAAAAGCTGTATCAAAAACCGCAACCATTGGAACATTTGGAAGAGCTTTTTGGCAAGCTCTAATTCCAGCAAGTCCAGCTGGATTATGAAGTGGAGCAAGAGCAATACATTTTTCAATTTCTTCTATAACTTCATCATTTATTAAAACTGATTCATGAAATATCTCTCCACCATGAACTATTCTATGACCAATTCCAGAAATCTCATCAATAGACTCAATTACCTTATATTCTGGACTTTTGAATACTTCCAAAATAAAACTTATTGCTTCATCATAATCTCTAGCAATGTGCAATATTTCCTTCTTTTCGCCGTTTACGTTTAATTTTAGAGTAGTTTTCATTCCACCAATTCTTTCAAAATTTCCTTTGATAAGTCTAGTTTCATTTTCCATATCAATAAGTTGAAATTTTAGTGATGAACTACCACAATTTAACACAAGAATTTTCATAAACATATCCTTTCTTTTGGGCAAAATAATAGATAGAAAAGAAATTTTCTATCTATTACTAAAAGCTTTTTAATTATAGACTTGTTAAAATAGCTAATGTTACAGCTAGAAATGTTAATACCACAAATAGTATTAATAATATTGCAGCTCTTTGAGCATTTTCTTTCTTCTCAACATTTAGTTCTGTATTCATTTTTTCCTCTTCGTCCATGTATATTACCTCCTCATTCGTAATTAACTATTTTCTTGAGAATATTATATATATAACAAAAATAATTATCAATACTTTTTTAAAAATTTTTTAAAATTAAATTGAATTTTCCAACAAAGCTTTTGTATCTCTGGCAATTAGAATTTCTTCATTCGTTGGAATTGTATAAATTTTTACAGTTGAATCAGGCGTTGACAACAATTTTTCTTGACCTCTAACTTTGTTAGCTTCTTTATCAAGCTTAATTCCCATGAACTCTAAATAATTACAAATTCTTTCTCTTTCTTCGTAACCATTTTCTCCAACTCCGCCAGTAAATACTATATAATCTGTTCCTTGCAAGCTTACTAAAAATTTTGCAATATATTGAGCGATTATATAAGCTCTTGATTCTAAAGCAAGAATTGATCTTTCATCTCCTTGACTAGCTGCTCTTTCAATATCTCTAAAATCTGTTGAAACACCACTTACTCCCCAAGCACCAGATTCTTTATTCATTATTCTTAACATTTCGTCAGGTTTTATGTCATAAAGTTTCATAACTGTTGGAATTATTGATGGATCAACATCTCCACATCTTGTTCCCATAGGAATTCCGGCAAGTGGCGTAAGTCCCATAGTTGTGTCAATTGATTTTCCATTTTTAATTGCACATAAAGATGCTCCTTGACCTAGATGGCAATTTATAATTTTCAAATCATATCTTCCAACTATCTCTGATAAACGCTTTGATATATATCTATGAGAAATTCCGTGGAATCCATATTTTCTAATTTTGTAATCTGTGTAATATTTATAAGGTAAATTATATATAAAAGTCTTTTCGTCCATTGTTTGATGGAAAGATGTGTCAAAAACCGCAACCATCTTTGCATTTGGCAAAAGCTTTTTGCAAGCTCTAATTCCAGCTAGTCCAGCTGGATTATGAAGTGGAGCTAAAGTAACACAGTCTTTAATCGCTTTTTCTACTTCATCATCTATTATAACTGATTCTTTGAATTTTTCTCCACCATGAACTATTCTATGGCCAACTGCATCAATTTCACTGTAATCTTTAATTACATTATATTCTGGACTTATAAGCAAGTTCAAAATTTTCTTGATAGCCTCTTCAAAATCTCTAGCTGGATATTCGATTTCTTGTTTATTTCCACGAACATTAAAACGAAGTGTTGAGCGAGATCCACCAATTCTATCATAATGACCTTTCATTATTCTTTCTTCTTTGTCCATATCAATTAATTGACATTTTAAAGAAGAGCTTCCACAATTTAAAACTAAAACTAACATAATTTACCTTCTCTTTTTCTTTATTTTTTATAAACTATCTACAATATTTTTTGTATCTCTAGCAATTACCAATTCTTCGTTTGTTGGAATCAAAAATGTTCTTATTTTAGCGTCTTTTGCGCTTAATTCGACTTCTTCGCCTCTAACATTATTCTTGTCTAAGTCAATTTTAACTCCCATCCACTCTAGTTTTTCGCAGATTTTCTTTCTTATATTAATTTGGTTTTCTCCGATTCCGCCAGTAAATACTACCGCATCTAATCCATTTAGTGAAACCGCATATTTTGCAACAAATTCAGCTATTGTTCTTGTAAATAATTCTATTGCAACTTTTGCCTTTGGTTTATCAGGCTCATATGACGCAAGTTCAATCTCACGAAAATCTGGGTCAAGCCCTGTAATTCCATATAAACCAGACTTTTTATTTAAAAGAGTATTTGCTTCTTTTGGTGTCAAATTTTCTCTTTCCATTATTTCAGTAACTACTGATGGGTCTAAATCTCCTGAACGAGTAACCATAGCAATTCCGCCTAATGGAGAAAGTCCCATAGAAGTGTTTATACTTTTTCCTTCTTTTATAGCACAAATTGAAGCTCCTTGACCTAAATGGCAAGTTACAATTTTCAAATCTTCAATTGGTTTTCCATACATTTTGGCGCATATCTTTGATACAAATTGATGTGATGTTCCATGGAAACCATATTTTCTTATTCTATATTTTTCATAATATTCATAAGGAATTGGGTATAAATAATTTTCCTCTGGAATTGTTTGATGAAAAGCTGTATCAAATGTAACAACCATTGGAACTCCCTTCATTGCGCTTTGGCAAGCTCTAATTCCAAGAATTGCAGCTGGATTATGAAGTGGAGCAAGTGGAACGCAGTCCTCTATTTTCTTAATTACATCTTCTGTAACTAATTCTGATTTGCTGAAATATTCACCACCATGAACTATTCTATGTCCAACAGCGCTAATTTCAGATAAGTCTTTAATTACACCATAATCTTTATGTGTAAGCTCTCCTAAAACTATTTTTAAAGCCTCTTCATGATTCATAGTTGGCTTTTTAGTTACATATTTTTCTCCACCTACTTTGTGTGTAACAAAAGCAGATTCCTCTCCAATTCTTTCAAAATTTCCTTTTGCTAGCAAGCTTTCATTTTCCATATCAATTAATTGATACTTTAAAGATGAGCTTCCACAGTTTACTACTAATATCTTCATTTTTACCTCCATAAATCGATTTATAGCTTCGCATAGCGTTGTTGCTGCTCAAACGATTTCCCATCAACGTACCTTAGTACGCCTCAGGGAATATCGTTCTCGCGCGCCTAGCTCTGCTCGCTCTAAATCAATTTTAATTATTTTTACATACTTTGGACTGCTGTAATCGCAATTACTCCGGCTATATCAAGCGCGCTACATCCTCTAGACAAATCGTTAACAGGCTTTGCTATTCCTTGACAAAGTGGTCCATAAGCTTCAGCTTTTCCAAGTCTTTGAACTAATTTATAACCAATATTTCCAGCGTTTAAATCTGGGAATATCAATGTATTACAACTTCCAGCAATATCACTTCCTGGAGCTTTGCTCTTTCCAATTGAAGGAACAATCGCAGCGTCTAATTGTAATTCTCCATCAACTTTCATTTCAGGATATTTTTCTTTAACTAATCTTGTGGCTTCTACTACTTTATCAACTAATTCTGATTTTGCACTTCCATAAGTAGAATATGAAAGCATAGCAACTCTAGATTCTTTTCCAACTAATTTTTCAAAACTTTCACTTGAAGATTTAGCAATTTCTGAAAGTTCCTCAGCTGTTGGATTTTGGTTAAGACCACAGTCTCCAAATACAAACACTCCATTTTCACCATATTCACAATCAGGAACACACATTACAAAAAAAGCTGATACAAGTTTTGTTCCGAGGCGCAGTTTTTAAAATTTGAAGTGCAGGTCTTAAAGTATCTGATGTTGAGTGAATTGCACCACTTACTAATCCATCAGCTTCATCCATTTTAACCATCATCATTCCAAAATAAACTTCGTCTTGAACTAATTTATCAGCTTCTTCTTTTGTCATTCCCTTTGCTTGTCTCAATTCAAACAATTTTTGAGAATAATCTTCTGTTCTTGAAGATGTTTTAGGATTAACAATTTTGGCTTTAGAAATGTCAAATCCATTATCTTCAGCTAATTTTCTAACTTTTTCTTCGTCTCCAACAAGAACAATATTAGCATACCCTTCTTTTAAAGCAATTGAAGCAGCTTCAATAGTTCTTAGGTCTTCTGCTTCTGGCAAGCAAATAGTTTTTATACTTTTTTTAGCTCTTTCTTTTATTTCACTAATAAAATCCATATCTTTTTTCCTCCTAAAATTTTACAAAATCATTATATAAAAGTTTTATATCAAAGTCAATCAAAAAATTATTATCTTTTAAAATTTAATTATTTTATCATACATAAAAAAAATGTGAGAACAATTTCTCACATTTTCAAAAATTATAAATTTTCTTTTATTTCAGGGAATAAGTCATAAAGATTATAGCCTAATAATTTGTCAAAATATTCTTTTAATTTATAGGCTTCTTTTAAATGATATACCGTGTTATCTGACACACCTTTTCTCATCATAATGTCAATTAGTCTTTTGTCTAGAGTGTAAACTTTATTTTCTTGTGGACACATCAAATCGCACAAATTAACAATTTTTTCTTCAATTGTATATTTATGATTTTTTATAAAGTCTGTCAAAAATGGATTATCTTCAGGCTTTGGACCGACTCCGGCTGTACAAGTAATATCATTATTCAAATATGAATGTGTTAAGCAAACATCACAATATTCGTCATCATAACCTTTTGCTTTCAAATATTCATAACCTCTCATAACATGTCCTTTTGACTCGCCAGTATATTTTCCGACATCATGAATATATCCTAAAGTTGTAAGCTTTTCAATATCAATATTAAGTCCTTTTTCATTTAAAGCTTCACCAATTTTTTTAGCGGTGTTTCCAACACATAAGCAATGACCTACCCATCTATCATCATCTAAATTTTTCCTTATTTCTTCTAAAATTTCTAAAGCCTCTTTGCTACTTAGTTTCATAAATTTTCTCCATTTTAATCAATATTTATTAATTCATATTTTGTTGTTCCAAGTCCGATTTCTTCTGAATAAGGCAATATATGTCTTCCAAGTCTAGTATCTATTCTCTCTTTTAAAAGGTAAGCTCCTTTATCTTTTGAAGCCCATATCATATCTATAAAAGCTTGATCATTTGCTACAGGGTCTAAAGAAGCTACAATTCCTAAATCTTCCATAACAGGATCTTTTTGATGAGCGTCACAATCGCAGTCAACAGACAAGAAATTCATTACTGTTATATAAACTATTTTTTTATTGTGTGCTTCAAAATAGTCAGCAACTGATTTTGCAGATTCAGCCATTGATTCAATAAAATCTTCTTGTTTTGGTATATTATTCCATAATTCGTTTGGATCTTCAGTCTTTCCAGCTGTATGAATATAAGCTTTTCCATTTCTTGAAGCAACACCTATTGATTGATTTTTCAAGTTTGCTCCAAATCCACCCATAGCATGACCTTTTCCATGAGCCAAGTTTACCATAGAATCATATCTATCTAAATGTGTTCCAACTATATTGTATTCTAAGTGTTTTCCATTATTTACTGGTATTTTCATTTCTCCATCTGAATCCATAATATCAACATCAGCGTAAGATGTAAAGCCATGTTTTTCAGCAACTTTAATATGATCTTCAGCTGTATTTCTAGCTCCATCATAAGCTGTGTTACATTCGATAATTGTTCCATTTAATTTTTTTACTAATGGACCAATTAAATCGGCTTTTAAATAACCTCTAGCACCATCTTCTCCTGTTGAAACCTTTACTCCAACTTTTCCTTTTAACTCTACTCCAAGAGCCTCATATACTTTGATTAATTTTTCAGGAGTTATTTCTTTTGAATAATAAACTTTAGCTTTTTCCATAAATATCCCTTCCTTTCTTATTTTAAATTTATAATCTCATTATAAATTTTGTAAATATCTTTTATATCTTTAATTCTGTCTTGATAATATTCTTTTATTTCTCCATTTTTGTAAGCCACCACAAGTGAAGCGTTTTTTTGATGTAAAATTTCTTTTACCTCTTCTAATTTAGTCATCTAAATGAATTCCTTTCTTTATTGCTTTTGCTATAAATGGTACAAATATTAATTGAATAGCAATTCCAGGTAAACCAGCTTTTATGCTTTCAATTACTGATATTCCATAAGTTGGCAATCCTAACCAATTTATTGCTACAAATAATACTCCTGAATATAAAACTCTACCTAATATAATCGTTAAAATTAGTGATATATAAGAATTAAATTTTTTGTTTAAAAGGCTTAATAATACGCCATAAATTACAAGCTCAATTAACATATTTTTCCATAATTTTTATTTCCTCCTAATTTAATAATCTTATTATATCTTTTATTTTATAAAATTACAATACAATTTATAATTTATTATATTCTTCATCTGTAACTGGTTCTAGCCATTCATTTGATGTGTTTTCTCCCGGAATTTCAACCGCTATATGAGAAAACCAAGAATTTGCTTTAGCTCCGTGCCAATGTTTTACATTTGCTGGAATTACAACAATATCTCCTTCTTTTAAACTTTGAGCTGGTTTTCCCTCTTCTTGATACCAACCTTCTCCGCTCAACGCAAATTAAAACTTGCCCTCCACCTTTAGTTGCCTTATGAACATGCCAATTGTTTCTACATCTAGGTTCAAAAGTTACATTTGCAAATCCTATACCATTTTCAGTTTTAGCAAGTGGTTTTAAATATGAATTTCCTATAAAAAATTTCGCAAAATTTACATTTGGCTCGCCCATTCCAAAGGCTCCACCATGATTTTTGTTTTCTTCCATAATTACATCTTCCTTTCTTATACCCAATTTTCTATTTTATTTCTAGAATTTTTACAATCAGCTCCTCTAATTGCTATTGCTTCATCTAAGACATTTGCTCCTTTGCAAATTCTTTTAACATCACTTGGAACATTAGCGAGGCCTGATCCTTCATGTGTAGTTACAATTCTTATAGTTTTTCCTGTAAAGTCTAATTCTTTAATTGCTGTCTCAAGCTCAGGAGCCATAGTTCCCCAATATACGGGCGTCATTATATAAATAACTTCATAAGAAGATATATCTTTTATATTTTCCTTAATTGGTGCATTTCCAACTCTTTGCTTTGCCTCTTTAATGCAAGTGTTATAATCTTTGCTATAAGGGACAAGTGGCTCTACTTTAAATAAATCCGCGTTTGTTATATCTCTTACAAATTCTGCAATATATTCTGTGTTTCCTTTATCAATATAGCCTACTGCGTAATTTTCATCGGCTCTCGAAAAGTAAATTACTAAACTTTTTTTATCTTTATAATCTTCTTTCTTTTCTCCAAATAATCCCATCTTAAAAATCTCCTATCTTATTTTAATAAATCTAAACTATTAACCCAAGACTCCACTTCACTTTTAGATGTAGTAAGTCTTTTTCCATCTTGCCAATTAATGTCTTTATAATTATTTTTAAAGTAATTGACACTTGAGCTTATTCCAGAACTTCCTGATGTGCAGAATGGAATAACTGTTTTTCCACTTAAATCATGACTATCCAAAAATGTTAAAATTATTTTAGGTGAATCACCCCACCAAATTGGGTAACCTAAAAATATTACATCATATTGATCTGTATAAATAGTATTTGAAATTTCTGGTCTTGCTGAAGAATCATTTTGTTCTCTTGTAGATCTGCTATTACCATTGTTATAATTCAAATCATTATCAGTATATTTTTCTTTTGGCTCAATTTCAATTAAATCTCCGCCAGTTGTATCTTTTATATATCCTGCAACTTTCTCTGTAGTTCCTGTTGCAGAGAAATAAATAATTGCTATTTTTTGATTATCAGAAGTTTCTCTATCTCCTGTACTATCTTCATCAGTTGTATTTTCTTCTGGATTTTCTAAAATATTTTCTGTATCATTATTCTCATCCATATTTGCATTTGAATTTAGATTATTAGTATTAGCATTTTTTTGTTCATTAGAATTATTATTAGAACTAATTAGCCAAATACCAACACCTACTGCAATAACTACTATTGCAATAATCAAAGCTATTATTTTTTTATTCATTTTCATTACTCCTATCTATTTATAATAATTTTATTATACTTTCATAAACCATTTCATATATTGAAAGAAACTTAAATGGAACATTTGCCTTTTCCATAGCATCTTTTTGTTTATCTGTAGCACTAGTATATGGGTAAATTCCATACATTAATGGGAAAAATGAAAAGATAAATTTCTCTTTTTCTTCCTCGCTCATATTTTTAAAGAATTTATCTAACAACTTTTTAATAAATTTCAATGATTCTCCATAGCTTTTTTTAAAATCAACTAATTGCTCAATTCGGCTATTTGCTTCCATATCATATAAATTCATAGAAATCAGTTTTAATAATTGTTTTCTTTT